>DAIQBH010000036.1:0-34647 GCA_036781285.1 Thermodesulfobacteriota bacterium
GACCAGCTGGTGGCCGACAACGCGGTGAAGTCCGGCGCGACGGTGTGGCAGGGCGCCGAGGCGCTGGGACCGGTGCTCGACCGCGGCTTCGTCGCCGGCGCGTCGATAAAGCACAAGGAGTACGGGCTCACCGAGGAGCGTTACTTCGTCTTCGTTCTGTCGATTTGGATCGACGGCGTCGCGATCTACTTCCTCCGGCGTCCGGCCGGCGACCTTCGCTGGGTTCCGGCGTCGCTCGGCCTCTTGGCGCTCGTCCTCTCGGGGTTGCAGGTGTTCTTCGGCATGCCGATGCTGCCGCTCTGAGGCCGCCACCATGAAGCTGCTCCTGATCTCCGACCTCCACTACACGCTGAAACAGCTCGACTGGGTCGAGCGCGTGGCGACCGACTTCGACGTCGTCATCATGGCGGGGGATCATCTCGACATCGCCTCGGCCGTGGCGCTCGAGGCCCAGATCGTCGTGGTGCTGAAATACCTCCAGAAGGTGGGCTCGCGGGCGAAGCTGCTGGTGAGCTCGGGCAATCACGATTTGAACGCGCGTGGCGCGCACGGCGAGAAGGTCGCGCGCTGGCTCGGGCGAGCGCGCCAGCTCGGGGCCGCCGTTGATGGGGACGCGGTCGAGGTCGGCGACACGCTCTTCACCATCTGCCCGTGGTGGGACGGCCCGGAGACGCAGAAGGCCGTCGACCTCCAGCTGGCGAGCGATGCGACGCGCTCGCCCGGTGCGTGGATGTGGGTGTACCACTCGCCGCCGAGCGATTCGCCGACGAGCTGGACCGGTACGCGGCATTACGGCGACGACGCGCTCGTCGCGTGGATCGACCGCTATCGCCCTGCCATGGTCTTCAGCGGTCACATCCACCAATCCCCGTTCCGGCAAGGCGGGTCGTGGGTCGACCGCATCGGCGACACCTGGGTGTTCAACGCGGGCCGGCAGATCGGGCCGGTGCCGACGCACGTCATCGTCGACACCGACGCCGGTCGCGCCATGTGGTTCTCGCTCGCGGGCAACGAGGTCGTACCGCTCGATGCGCCGCTCGTGCGGCCGCTCGCCGAGCTGACCTCGCTCGACTGACGCCGCCGGATGGTCGTGCGCGCCGTCGCGCTCACCCGCCGGCGGGTCAGTACGCGTCGGGATCCGGCTCGCGGTCCGAGCCGGGCGCGTGGTCGTCCTGCGAATGCGAGAGCGCGTCGAGAACCTGATCGACCATGGCGAAGTGATCCTGGTATTGCTCGAACTGCTGCTTGAGATCGACGAGGTACGTCGTCATCGCGTGCAGCCGTCGCGCCAGGAGCCGCGCGACCTCGAGCGCGACCTCGGGCGCCGTCCGCAGGAACTCGAGCGGTCGATCCACCACGTAAAAACGGCTCGGGGCAAGGGTGACGACGGATGCCGTGTGAGCCGTCTCGAGCAAGATCGAAATCTCGCCGAACACGACCCCGGGCTCGTCGAGGGCGGTGATGGGATAGTCGTTCTTGCGGACCTCGACGCTGCCTTCGATCAAGACGAACAGCCCGCCGGCCGGCGTATTCTCGGCGATCACGAGCTCGCCCGGGCCGAAGCTGCGCTCCGGGAGCGTTCCCTTGCAGGCGTCGAGAATGGTGCGTTGCATGAGCGCGGTCAGAAGGGGCTGAACCAGCCCCCGTTCCGGAGCGGCCGGAAGGTATCGTCGAGGAGCGCGCGCGGCAGGCCGTCGATCGTGATCAGGATCATCATGCTGGGGTGCCGCGCCGCGGAGAGATCGCCGTAACTCTCGAGCCAGACGCGGTTGCCACGGCCCTGGCGCGCGTAGCGCACCCGGAAATAGCGGACGCCGGGGTTGTCGGCGGAGATGGTGCCATCGCGGAAGTAGCAGGAGCCGCCGTGATCGTTGCACGTGCCGGGCGGGACGTTCACCTCGTAGACGAGATCGGCGAGTAGGTGGTCCTTGCCGGTGGGATCGAGCTCGCAGACCACCACGGGAGGGCTCTGCGAGAGGAATATCGGGGGCGTCCCGTTGGGACAGTTCCAGACCTGAATCCCGAAGCTCGTCGCCGGATCGAAGGGGATGCTCGAGTAGTTGCCGTGGAAGAAGAAGTTGTCGCTCGCCGAGCCGGGACGGATCGTGATCTTCGCGTCGGCGTCGCCTCCGACGGCTGCCACGAACGCGACCGCTGCCAGCAGTGACCAGAGATGCGGGCGCATGCGTCCGCGCGTAACGAGTCCAGGGACTACGAGATCGGCCATCGGCGTTTCCTCCCGGGCGGTGCGCTCAAGCTCTACTGCCTGGCGCTCGCCGGAACAAGCGCGATCACGGTCGCGAGGGTCAACGCGTCAACGCGAAGATGGCGCGCGCGCCCGTCAAACCCTTCAGCTCGTGCGTCCCCCGGAACTCGAACGTGAGTCCCGATCCCTCGATCGAATCGTGGGTCGTGCCCGACGCGAGCACCTCGCCCGGGCCGGCGAGCGCCGCGATGCGTGCCGCCGCGTGGACCGCGACGCCGCGGACCTGCCCGCCGACGATCGCCACCTCGCCCGTGTGCAGTCCCGTCCGTACCTGGATGCCGAGGTCCGCGACGGCGGGATTCATCGCCGCCGCGGCCATCACGGCCTTGCCCGCGCCGTCGAACACCGCGCAGAAGCCGTCGCCGAGCGTCGCCATCTCGCGGCCGCGGAACCGATCGATGATCGCGCGGACGCGGGCGTTGTGCTCGCGCACGATGCGCGTCCACTCGACGTCGCCGACGCGCGCGAGCGTCGCCGTCGAGTCGCAGATGTCGGTGAAGACGATGGTCGCGAGCACTCGCTCGCCGAGCGCATCGGGTGCCTTCGCGAACGTGTGGCCGCTCGTGAACTCGACGGACTCCCACGGCACGTCGCCGTCGACCGCCGCGAGGTGGTCGGGCGGGATCTCGTAGGCATCGCCCGGACCGATCGAGAGCGTCGTGCCGTCGGCCATGCGCACGGTGAGCCTACCCGACACCGTGTACCCCACGTGACGATGATGGCACGTATCAGTCCCGGCGATGGGGCCGACGTCCTTCGCCCATTCCCATCCCGGCTGGAAGACGAAGCGGCTGACGGCGATCTCGTCGAGCATCACGATCTCGACGGTGCCGTTCGGGAACGTCCGAACCTCGTCAGGGACGGCAAAGCCCTTGCGCTGGAGGCGCGGCACGGCCTCGGTCTAGCGCAAACCGCGTCGACAGGGCCAGCCGCCGTTTCCCTTCGGCGTCCGGCTGTCGTAACCCTCGGCGGCCGGCAAACCAGGGAGGTATCGTGGCCGATCTCGAACTCTGCGGATTGAGCGTGGCGCGCGCCGCGCGAGCGTTGCGGGCGCGGGAGGTTTCCCCGCTCGAGTTGACGGAGGCGTATCTCGAGAGGATCGAGCGGCTGAACCCTCGGCTGAACGCGTACGTCACGGTCACCGCCGAACGGGCCCGTGCCGACGCCCGGCGCGCGACCGACGAGCTCGTCGCGGGCCGCGCGCGCGGCCCGTTGCACGGCATCCCGATCGGCCTCAAGGACCTCTACGAGACGGCGGGCATTCGCACGACCGGCGGCGCGAAGATCCACGAGGATCACGTGCCGGCCGAGGACTGTCCCGTAGCGCGGCGTCTGCGTGACGCCGGCACGATCCTCCTCGGGAAGCTCGCCACCCACGAGTACGCCTACGGCGTGACGACGACGAACCCGCACTTCGGCCCGACCCGCAATCCCTGGAACCCCGATCACATCCCCGGCGGCTCGAGCGGCGGCTCGGGTGCCGCGATCGCGGCCGGCCTCGCCGTCGCGACGATGGGGACGGACACCGGCGGGAGCATTCGCATGCCGGCGTCCGTGTGCGGCGTCGTCGGGTTGAAGCCGACCTACGGCCGCGTCAGCAAGGCGGGCGTGATCCCGCTCTCGTATCTCTTCGATCACGCCGGCCCGATCACGCGCACCGTCGAGGACGCGGCGATCGTGCTCAACATCGTCGCCGGCTACGACCCGTCCGACCCGACGACGGTGCGGACGCGCGTTCCCGACTATACGGCGGAGCTCGGCGCCGATCTTCGCGGGCTCCGCGTCGGTGTTCCGCGCGCGTTCTTCTTCGATCGCCTCGACGACGACGTGCGGGCCAGCGTCGAGGACGCGATCGGCGAGCTTCGCCGTCTCGGCGCCGAGGTGCGGGACGTCACGATCGCCGGCGTCGAGGCGGGCGTCGGGGCGACGTTCGGGCTCGTGCTCGCCGAGGCTCAGGAGATCCACGCGGAGTCGCTCCGTACGCGGCGGAGCGACTTCGGCGCCGACGTGCTGCAAATCCTCGAGAACCCGACGCCCGATTCCGCGACCCTCATGCTGGCGCTTCGCGCGCGCGACGCTCTCGCGGTCGCGATGCGGCGCGTGCTCGAGACGGTGGACGTGCTCGTGACGCCGTCGACGGCCATTCCCGCCGCGCGCATCGGCCAGGACACCGTCCGGCTCGCGGACGGCGAGGACTCGATCCTGCTCGCGATGATCCGCTGCACGGCGCCCTTCAATGCGACGGGCCTCCCGGCGCTGTCGCTCCCGTGCGGGTTCACGCGCGAGGGCCTCCCGATCGGACTCCAGATCGCCGGACGCCCGTTCGACGAGCCGACGGTCCTGCGCGTCGGCCACGCATACGAGCAGGCGACGGAGTGGCACCGCCGGGTCCCCGTCCTCGCCTAGCGCGCGTTGGTCAGACGACGGGCGGCTCGCTGCGCCGGAGCACGCGCCGCGCGCCCGGGATCACGTCGATCAACCCGAAGACGACCTTGCCGAGATCCGAGATCGTCGCGTCGAGGCTCTGCAGGCGGGTATCCATCGCGCCGACGACGCCCGACACTTCGGGCAGGATGCGCTCGAGGTTCGCCGCCGTCCGCGTGAGCTCGGCCGCGAGATCGGCCGCGAGCCCGTCGACGTGATCGACGCGTTCGCCGATCACCGCGACGGCCCGCGTCAGCTCCGGAATCGCGCGCTCGAGCGCCGCCGTCGTACGCTCGAGCGCCGACACGAGCGCCTCGATCCGCTCAGGCAGGCGCACGAGCGCGCTCCGCGCGCTCTCGATCGACTCGGGCAGGGCGCCGAGCTCGGCCCCGACGCTCGTGCTCCAGCGGACGACGTCGGTCAGGGAGAACCAGGTCATGGAACTCGCGACCCTCCCGGGAAGGCGCCGGCCCTGGCGCCCTTCATCGGCCGGACGAGTTGCAAGAAATCGGCGACGTGCTTCGACAGCCGGACGTGAAAGACCGGGCGCGGCCTCTTCGACGCGATGACGGACGTCCGCGGAGCGAGATCGAGGCTCGTCATCAATTGCGCGACGTCTCGCGCCAGCGGCTCACACGCGTTGACGAACATCACCATCGGGTAGCCACGGTCGACGTACATCGATCCATCGGTTTCCAGGAGTCCACGAAGGCAGGCGACGGCATACTCGTGCCGTTCTTTGATCCAGCAGGGGATAGACACTCCCTGAGAGATTTTTGTCCCCTGGCCGACGCGCCAACCGAGAAGCGGCTCCCAATGATTGGAGTCACAGCTGATGTCGTAACACTGGCCACGCTTCGCGACGAATGCGACGCGGTTTCGAGGCAAGAGTGTGCGGACGGCGCGCGCGATCTTTTGCGCAAGGCGCGATAGCGTGCGTCGCATGTCACGCGGAGGCGCGTGACTCGCCCGTTCGGATTGGACAAGTTGCCGTCGCCGAGGGCTACTCCTATGACGTAGGCGAGCAGCCGTCCGCGTTGAGGCGGCGCGGCCGAGTGGGAGTGCCGGAGGTCGGACTTGAACCGACACGAGGTTGCCCTCACGTGATTTTGAGCCACGCGCGTCTGCCGTTTCGCCACTCCGGCCGGGGTGGATGCGTGGTGCTTACCGTGCGGTGCCGACGCGCACAAGGTTGCGAGTATCCAAGGTAGTGGGTCAGTTTGATTCGGACTGACGTTGCCTCGCCGCACGAACGTCGGCTACTCGTGGCGGTCAGATGCGTGGGCACAGGGCAGCCGTTCTCGTAGCTGGTGCGTGGTTGCTGCTCACCGCGCCATGGGAGACGGACGACATCACCTTCTGTCCCGTACCGCGAGAGGTTCAGCTCTCCTCGCGATGGACGCACGATGGGACCGAGTATCCGTCGGAAGCGGCCTGCGTCGAGGCCCGGCGGGCCGAGAAGCCACCCGGGATCGCGATTGGTTGGGCGGCGCCGGCTCCGTGTGAACGAGAGTTCATCGACATGAAAGTGTGCGCGCCGCTTCCCGCCGCCTCAAGCGCCTCCGCGATTCCCTCTCGCTCGCCAAGTTGATCGCTGACATCGCGACGAAACAGGTCGAGGACAAGATGGAGGACACGAGGAATCCCGCCGCCGTCGAGCTGGGCCGACTCGGGGATCGGAAGGGCGGGAAGGCGCGAGCCGCGAAAGCTTAGTCCGAAGCAGTGAATCCGCTGCTGCCCGTCAAGCGGCGCGGTATCTACGGCGTCGATTGCCGGACCCGACGCGCGACGCTCGGGACGACTAGCGCCGCGCCGTCGGCGGCTTGTCGGGATCCTCGAGCGCGGGGATCTGCACGGCGACCGTCGACGGAGACAGGCGGCGGTTGATCTTCGCAACGGCCTCGCCCGCGAGCCGCTGCGTGTGCGCGTCGGCGGCGGCGTCGGTCTGGATCGCCTGGAGCTTCGGGATCGAGCCGCCGTCGCCGATCTCGCCGAGCGCGAAGATCGCGGTGCCCCTGGTTTCCGGCGTGATGTCGCGGCTCAGGTACTCGCCGATGGGTGCGGCAGCGCGCACGTCGCCCATGCGGCCGAGCGACACGAGAATGCGCTGCTGCACGTGCGGTGGCACTTCGCGCATGAAGAGCTTTTGCACCAGGATCGGCGTCGCTGCCGTCGCGCGCAACTTGCCGAGATAGTCGATCGCTTTGGCCATGACCGACTCGTCGGGGTCGCCCGCGGCTTGAATCAGATACTCGATCGCGTCGGTCGAGCCGGACTCGCCGAGGCTCTTCACCGCTTCCAAGCGAACGGCCGGATCAGCGTCGTTCAAGCGCTTGGTGTAATCGTCGATGCTCTTGCCTTGACTGGCTTCCTTGTAGCGCTGCTGCACGCGAAACGGGTTGACCTGCGCCGAGGCAGGCGCGACGTACGCGACGACGAGCAGCGCGGCGATGGGAGCAACGACGTTCCAACGCGCCACGCGGGGAGACCCTCCTCGCGATGTCATGCCGGATGGTATCCGCGTTTGCAACTGAGGAGGCGGACGCGATTTCGCCGACACCGTGTCGGTCGGCGCGAACCTGACGTTCACGTGCATGGGCGTTCGCGTCGCCGCAAAACGTCACCCTTGGGGCGTCAGTGCCGAATCGCGGCCATCGTTCGATGGCTCCTGGCATGCAGGTTGCTCGGTTCCGCGAGCGAGTCGTGCGGCGGACCGCACGTCGCGATCGAACCATGCTGCCCAAACGCCAACCCACGCGAACGCCGCGAATCGCACCTCCGCTGTCGAATCCGCCTGAAGGTGCGCGTCCCGGGACGGGTCCACGTCCCGCCACCTATGAGCTGATCGAACGCATCACCAGCCTTCAGTTGAAGATGGTGCCGCTCGAAGTGCTCGCGGACGCAGTCGTCGCCCCGCTGCTCGATGCGTTCACGGCGCCCGCCGGCGGGATCCTGCTGTACCACAGCGAGGACAGCTCGCTCCGATTGCTCGCGTCGCGCGGACTCTCGTCGAAGGGCCGCGAGCACCTCGCCCACCTCCGCATCGGCGCCGGCGGCGGCTGGGAGATCCCACTGCACGGCCTGATGAACCGGAAGGCCTACATCATCGAGCGCCCGCACGAGCATCCGTTCGTGCCGGAGCTGGTGGTGCGCGACGAGTCGCGGCCGCCGGCCAACCTGGCGTGCATTCCGCTCTATCGCGGACAGTTGCCCGTCGGGGTGCTCCTCGTGATCGCCGACCGCCGTCCGGTCACGAATCCCGAAGTGATGACGCACGTCCTTGTCTACGACGTGCTCGCGCTCGCGCTCGACGCGGGCCTGCGCTCGCGCGGCGAGCCGCCGGCGCCATTGCCCGAGCGCGTGGTCGCGGAGCTCACCTGCGACGACTGGACGGATCCGCGCGACACCGCGCGCACGCTCGAGCAGCAGCTCGCGCTCGTCACGAGCGAGCGCATCGAGCTCGGGGAGCGCGTGTCGGTGCTGGAAGCGGCGCATGCGGAGACGCGCGGGCTCCTCGCCGCGCAGAAGACGCTGCATCGCGAGCTCGTCGAATCGGAACGCGCCGACGCGGCACGCCGGATCGGCGAGCTCGAGCAGTCGATGGCGGAGGCCGTCGAGCGCGCGCGGGCGGAAGCGGAGCAGACACGGCTCGCCGAACGCGCGAGCCTCGACGAGCAGCTCGCCGTCGAGCGCAACGTCGCGGCGACGACGATCCGCGAGCTCGAGACGACGCTCGCCGACCGCGAGGCGGCGTTTGCGACGGCGCTCCAGAAGCTCGAGTCGGCGCTCCAGGAACGCGAGGTCGCGCTCGCCGAGCGGGACGCCCAGTTGAACGACCTCGGCGGTGAACGCGATCGCGTGCGGCAGGCGGCGAGCCAGGCCGGCGGGGTCGTGCGCGAGCTGCACGCGGAGATCGAGCGTCTGAAGGCGACGCAGGCGGCGGCCGACGACGATCGCGCGCGCGCGTTCGCGGAGACGCAGCAGGCGTTCGAGCGGCAGCTCGCCGAGGTCGCGACCGAGCACCGCCGGGCACTCGAGCGTGTGGAAACGGCATACGGTCGCGCCGTCGAGGAGCTGCGCGGCGCGGAGCAACGCGCGCAGGAGCTCCAGGCCGAGCTCTCCGCCGTGCGGGACGAGGTCGCCTCGCTCCGCGCCGAGCGCTCGCAAGTCCTGACGGCCCTCGACGCCCCCGGGGTCGAGCCCGCGACCGCCGTCCGCGCGCTCCACGAGCGTGCCGGTGCGCTGGAGACGCAGATACGCGCGCTCGAGACCTCGCACCTGGAGCTCGAGCGTCGGCTCGCCGCCGAGATGGAGGCCGCCGAGGCGAGGCTCAGCGCTCAACGTCGCGAGCTGCACGAGGTGCACGCGGCGCACGAGCGCGACCTCGACGAGCTCGAGACGGCGCATCGGAACGCCGTCGAAGAGGTGCGAGCGTCGGCGCGGCGGGGCATCGAGGCGGCCGAAGCATCCCAACGAATCCAGATCGCCGAGGTTCGCGCCGACGCCCAGCGCAAGGTCGAGCTCGAGCGGTTCGACGCGCAGCAACGGCTGGACGCGTTGCGCCTCGAGAGTCGCGACGCGTTGCATGCGGCGCGCGAGGCGCATGGCGAGGCGGCGGCGCGCGCGGCCGCGGCGGAGGGGCGCGTCGACGTTCTCACCGAGGAGCTCGGCGCGGTGCGCGCCGAAGCAGCGCGGCTCTCGGAGGAGCGGGCCCACGTGCTCGCGGCGGTCGACGATCCGAACGCCGAGCCGGCGACGGTCATTCGGGCGCTCCGTGATCAGGTCGCGGCGCTCGAGGGCGAGGTCGGGATGATGACGGCCGAGCGCAGCGCGCTCGAACGACAGAGCGTCGCCGAGACGCAGGCAGCCGAGGCTCGGCTCGCCGAAGCGCTCGCGAGCGCCGACGCCCGGCTCGACGAGCTCCAGACGTCGGCGCGGGTGAGTCTCGACGAGGCGCGGCGCGCGAGCGAGACGACGCTCACCGAGCTGCGCGCGGCGCTCGCCGAGCGGGACGCGTTGCTCGCGGCCCGCGAGGCCGCGCTCGGCGAGTTGGCCGAGGACCGCGATCGGACGCGCCGTGCGGCGGTCGAGGCGAGCGATGCGCTGCGCCGCAGCCAGTCGGAGTACGATCGAACGCGCGTCGAGCTCGGGACGACCGAAGCGGCGGCCCGCGACGCGCGCGCGCAGGCGGCGGCACACGCGGCACGCCTCCTCGAGCTCGAGCGGGAGCTCGCCGCGTCCCGCGACGAGCTCGGACGTCTCCACGAGGAGCGCGCGCGGGTGCTCGCCGCGGTCGACGACAGCGGCACCGAGCCCGCGGCCGTCATCCGGGCGCTCCGCGAGCAGACCGCGGCGCTCGGCGCGCGGGTCGAGGCGCTCGCGACCGAGCGCACGGTTGCGATCGAGCGCGCCGCCAGCGAGCGCGCCGCCCTCGAAGCGAAGCTCGCCGCCGTCGAGAGCGAGCGCGCGGCGGCCGAGGCGCAGCGCGGGCAGCAAACCGGACGCATCGCCGCGCTCGAACGCGACCTCATCCGCGGCGAGGAGATGCTCGCATCCGCCCGCCGTCAGCTCGACGCGGCGGTGGAGCGCGCCCGGGCGAACGTGGCGGCCGAGCGGCCCCCCGCGGCCGACGCTCCGATCGCACCGGCGCGTCCGGAACCTTCCACGCCGCCGACTGCCACTCCGGCCATGACTGCGGCACCGGGGTCTCCCGCGGCCCCCGCGGCGACGCCGAGCGTGCCGCGCATCGAGGTGCTGGCGCCGCCGCCCGCGCCCGTCGTCGAAGCGGGCGGCCATCGCATCCTCGAGGCCGATCCGGTCGTGCGGGAGCGCGTCGCGGCGGCGCTCGCGGAAACCGTGGCCGGCGACGCGGCGAGCACGCTGTTCGTCGCGAATCTCTTGAGCGCGCTCCCGAACCGTCTCGACGAGCTCGCCGGCGCGGTCCAGCACGGCGGCGTGCTCGTCACCTACGCGTCGTCCGCGGGACGGAGCCGCATCCTCGGCACGCTCCGCTGCTTCACCGCCTTGCCCGAGCCCGAGGTCGTGCTGAGCTCGATTTCCAAGCTCGGCGGCCAGCGCCGGTTGATCTCGCTGACCGACGACGTGGACGGGTTGATTCCTCTCAAGGCGGCACTCACCAAGGGCGGTCACTCGCTCTCGATGGCGTGCGACCCGAAGCAGGCGCTCGACCTGCTCGGCATGCTGACGCCCGACGCCGTGCTCGTCGACCTCCGGAGCGCTCCCGAGATGGCCGCGACGTTCCTCGAAGCTCTCGCGCTCGAGAACGGCCGGACGCCGACGTTCCTCGTTTGCGGCGACGACCCGTCGACGACCCTTCGCCGCGCCCTCGATCCACTCCTCCGCGCCACCCCGCTCGACGCCGCGCAGCTCGCGTCGGTCTGCCAAAGCATCCTCGCGCCTCCGGCTCCCGAGTCGCGTACGCAATCCCGCACGCCGGCACGCCCCATGGACCGCAAGCCGACGCCCGCCGCAGCGCGAAAACCGGTAGGCCGCAGAATCCTCCCGAAGCGCCGTTAGTCCGCGCAGCGCATGCGCGTGGCGCGGTGCTCGGTCACTCGATGTATCCGAGCGCGCGCATCTTCTCGATCAGCTCCGGCTCCGCCTGGTGGTTCGGAGCCATCGCGCCGAGCGACACCGAAGCTTCGCGGTGCAAGCGAAGCAACTCTTGCAGCTCGGGGCACTCGCCGGTGGGCCGCAGCTCCTGACGATCGCCCGCCGCATAGCAGCGGGTCGTGTCGGCGACGAGATCGACGATCGCCGTGGCGCCGTTCCGCCGGACCGACACCTGCTTCACGTGCTTCCGCTCGACGCGATCGACCTCGCCGAAGATCGGACGCGCCATGGCGTCGGGATCGGGAGCCTCGCCCGAAGCGGCCGCGCGCGCGCGCGCGACGAGACTCGTACCGCGCTGGCCGGCGGCCGGCGCGAGCCCGAGGAGGTCGAGCACCGTCGGCGCGACGTCCAGCAGGCTGACGGGCGTCGTGACCTCGGCCGGCGCGAGCAGCCCCGGCGCTGCGACCACGAGCGGGACGCGCAGCACTTCCTGGTGCAGCGTTCGTCCGTGTCCCATGCCGCCGTGCTCCCCGAACTCCTCGCCGTGATCCGAGGTGATGACGACGATCGTGCGCTCCGCGAGCCCGAGGCGCGCGAGGTGGGCGAGAAACGGACCGACGTGATCGTCGGTGTACCGGGCTTCCTGGTCGTAGGCGAGTGCCGAGTCGCGCGGAATCCCGGGCGGCTCACGGCCCGGCTCCTCGCGGAAGAGGGTCGTGTAGCTCTCGGGCGGCGAGTACGGGCCGTGCACTTGGTACGTGTGCAGGAAGAGGAAGAAGTTGCGGTCCTGGTGCTCCGTCACCCAGCGCGTGCCGTCGGCGAAGACGGCGTCGACCTCGCCGCGATAGACGAAATCGGCGCTCCGCCGTTCGGCGTACGCCGAGAACCCGCGCGCGAATCCCGCGTGCGCCCACACGCCGCCGTCCTCGGTGTAGGCACGCGTGAGATAGCCCTCACGCCGCAGGCGCTCCGCGAGCAGCTCGATCGACGGCGCCGGGGCGGTGATGAAGCTCGTCACTCGGTGCTCGCTCGGGAACCGGCTGCTGAAGAGCGACATGTGCGAGCCGCTCGTCTCGGGCCACACCGACCACGCGTTCGTGAAGACGACCGCGTCCCGGGCGTACGCGTCGACCTGCGGCATCGTGCGGCGGTACGCGCCGCCCGTGGCGAGCCGATCGGCGCGCAGCGTATCGAGGGAGATCAACACGAGGTTCCGGCGCGGCGGCCCGTCGCCGGCCGGCGCGAGCACCGTCGGATCGGCCCATACCGGTACGACGACCGGACGCCCGTCGCCGACCGCGCGCGCGCGAAACACGAACCGAACGCGCTTGCCCGCGACCGCATCGAGCGGGGCGATGGCGTCGTTCCAGCGCGGTCCGTCGGCGCGCTCGCCCTGCGCCGTCGTGGTCCAGACGAGCGTCTCGGCCCCGCCGTCGGGAACGGCGGCGATCTCCAGGCCGACCGGCGCCGCGCCCGCGATGCCGGCCGCCGCGCTGAGCGCGTAGCCGAACGCGAGCCGGCCGCCCTTCGGGATGTCGATCGCCTCGACCGTCGTCTCGATCGTCGTCGTCGCAGGCACGGTGGTGAGGATCAAGGTGAGCGTCGCCGCGGGGCCGTCGCCGCGGGCGACGGCCGGCAACTGGAACGTCGCCCGCGGCGAGCCGTCGGGATCGCGACTGCGCCCGAGCAGCTGCGCGGGGAGCGAGTGGAAGTGCTTCGCCCGCTGGAGCACGCCGGTCGCGACGACGTCGCCCGGGACGTCCTCGGGAAGCGTGAAGCTGTAGGCGGCGTCGCTCCCCGCCGGGACGGGCAGGTCGAGCCGGCGCTCGGGCGGCAGGGCCAAGACCGGGCGGGTCTCGTCGGCGAGCGTGTAGGTCTTCGGCAACGTCCCGGCCGGCGGCGCGATGAGGCGCACGGCCTCGACGACCATCGGCGTGCCGCGGTTGCAGCCGGTCCCCGCCAGGAGGAGCGCCGCGAGCAGTCCGACCGCTCGCGCGCGGCGGACCGTCAGCGCGCCCATGACGGAGCTCCACTGGTCGCGATGTCGAAGACGGAGAGTCCGATCACGTAGAAGACGACGGTGATCACCAGGATGCCGATTAGGTCGATGCCGAAGCCGGTGCGCGCCATCTCGGCGACCGTCAGGCGGCCGCTCGCGAACACCATCGCGTTCGGCGCGGTGCCGCCCGGCATCATGAATCCGAACGACGCCGCGAGCGTCGCCGGCATCATCAACAAACGCGGGTCGATCTCGAGGCCGACCGCCGACGCCGCGAGGACGGGCATCATGAGCGCCGTGATGGCCGAGTTCACGGTGAACTCGGTGAGCACCACGAGGAGCGTGGTGATCGCGAGCACGAGAAGCGGCGCCGGCATCGCGCCGAGCGTTCCGAGCCGCGCGGCGAGCCAGGCGGCGAGGCCCGTCGACTCGACCCCCGCCGCGAGCGCGAACCCGCTCCCGAGGAGCACGAGGACGCCCCACGGGACCCGCGACGGCCAATCGTCGCCGAGGAGGGCCACGCCGGGCTTGCCCGACGGAACGAGGAACAGCAACGTCGCCATGCCGACCGCGATCACGGTGTCGTCCACGGCGCGCGGATCGGGCAACACGCTCGTCCAGCCGGGGATCGTGGCGATGCCGACGTCGAGGTCGGCGCGAAACACCCAGAGGAGCGCGGTCGTCGCAAACGCGATCATCACGCGCCGCTCGGGCGTCGTGATCGGCCCGAGGTCGGCGAGCGCGCGCCCGAGCACGACGTCGCCGCCGTGGACGGCCGCGGGAACGCGAAAGGCGACGCGCGTGAGGAAGAGCCAGGCGAGCGGGGTCATGACGATCGCGATCGGCGCGCCGAGCATCATCCAGCTCGCGAAGCCGACGGGCGGCGCGTCCGGGAAGAGCCGCGCGAACGATCCCGCGAAGATCACGTTCGGCGGCGTGCCGACGAGCGTCCCGACCCCGCCGATCGAGGCGGCGTAGGCGACCGCCAGCATCAGGGCGGGAGCGAACGCGGGGCGCGTGTCGAACCGGTGCGACTCGAAGTGATCGATCACGGCGAGCGCGATCGGCAACATCATCATCGTCGTGGCGGCGTTCGACGTCCACATCGAGATCGCCGCGGTCGCGGTCATGAACCCGAGCACGAGCCGGCGCGGCGAGCCGCCGAGCCGGTGCAGGACGTGCAATGCGAGCCGGCGGTGGAGTCCCCATCGCTCGACGGCGGCCGCGATCATGAGGCCGCCGAGGAAGAAGACGTTGGTCGGGTCGGCGTACGGCGCGCACGCGTCGCGCACCGAGCTGATGCCGAGGAGCGGAAACGCGAAGATCGGCAGGAGCGCGGTCGCGGCGATCGGGATGGCTTCGCTGACCCACCACGCTGCCATCAAGGCCGTGACGGCCGCAGTCCGCCGCCCCGCCTCCGACATGCCGTCCGGAAGCGGAAGCCACAGGATGACGCCCGCTGCGAGGGCACCGGCGACGAGGCCGAGACGAGAGCGTGCAACCATCGACGGAGGGCCCCGTAGCACGCCGCACCCGGCCTGACCACGCCGGGTGCGCGCGACGTGCGCGCGTGGCCTCGCGCTGGGGTCGTGCTATGGCGTCGCGCACCATGAGCCAGGTCGTCAACTGCGCGGAGTACGCCGACGGCCGTCGCGTCGGAGACGTGAACCTCCCCGACGTCAGCGAGGTGCTCGGTGCCAATCGGCCGAGCCGCTTCGTCTGGATGGGCCTGCACGAGCCGAACGCGGAGCTGCTGCGCGAGGTCCAAGACGAGTTCCACCTCCACGACCTCGCCGTCGAGGACGCGCACCGCGCCCACCAACGGCCGAAGCTGGAAGAGTACGGCGACGCGATCTTCGTGGTGCTGCGCACGGCGCAACGGAGCGCGGACGGCGCGTTGGCGTTCGGCGAGACGCACCTGTTCGTCGGTCCCGGCTACGTGGTCTCGGTTCGCCACGGCGCGTCGGTGCCGTACGTCGACGTGCGGAACCGCTGCGAAAGCGCCCCGCACCTCCTGAAAAAGGGACCGGGCTTCGTGCTGTACGCGCTGATGGACTTCGTCGTCGACAACTACTTCCCGATCGTCGACCAGCTCGAGGAGGAGCTCGAGAAGCTCGAAGAGGACATCTTCGGCGGCCAGTACCGCCGCGAGACGACCGAGCGCATCTACGACCTCAAGCGCGAGATCCTCGGCCTGAAGCGCGCGGTGTCGCCGTTGATCGACATCTGCAACCGGTTGACGCGCTTCGACTCGACCCTCATCGACGCCGAGAGTCGGCCGTACTTCCGCGACGTGTACGACCACGTCGTGCGGATCAACGAAACCGTCGACAATCTGCGCGAGCTCCTGAACAGCGCGCTCGAAGCCAATCTGTCGCTCATCTCGGTCGCGCAGAACGAGGTGACGAAAAAGCTCGCGAGCTGGGCCGCGATCCTCGCGCTGCCGACGATGATCTTCGGCATCTACGGCATGAACTTCGACGTCATGCCGGAGCTGCGCTGGACGTTCGGCTATCCCATCGTGATGGGCACGACGCTCGCCGCGTGCGTCGGCATGTTCGCCTATTTCAAGAAGACCGGTTGGCTGTAGGCGGGCGCCATCCCGGGGGCGGGACCACGAGGCCGAGCGCGAGGCCGGCGGCGAGGCCGCCGAGGTGCGCCATCGTGTCGACGCCGGGCTCGGCGCCGACGGCAACCGCGAGATACGCGAGCAGCGCCGCGATCACCTGCCAGCCGCGGTAGCGCGCGCTCGCGGAGAAGCGGAGGCGCTGCCCGCCGAGCGCGCCGAGGACGCCGAGGATCGCGCCGGACGCGCCCGCGCTCACGACGTCGGGCGGCATCGTCTGATAGCTGAGCGCGTTTCCGGCGATCCCCGCGAGCAGGTAGACGAGCACGAAGCGCCACGGGCCGAGCGCCGCGACGAGCGCGGGACCGAGCACGAGGAGCGCGGCCATGTTGCCGAGCAGGTGGCGCGGCCCGATGTGCACGAAGAGCGCGGTCGCGAAGCGCCACCACTCGCCGTCCCGGACGTGGGCGGGGCGTGAGGCGCCGAAGCGCAGCAGCACCTCGCGGACCTCCGAGCCGCCCGCGCGCTCCTCGGCGAGAAACACCCCGGCGCAGATCGCGGTCAGGCCGAAGAGCACCCACGAGCCCGGACCGAACCAGCGGTCGGCATCGACGGCCGCGGCGCGCTCGGTCGCGGCGGCCGCACGCTCGGCGGCACGCCGGGCGAGGGTGTCGGCGACGCCGCGCGGGTACTCGTCCGCGAGAATGCCCTCGGCGCGCGGCGCATCGGCGTCGTCGATGACGATCACCACGCCACCGTCCGTCGGCTCGACCATCGCGACGATGCCCTCGGCGGCGAGCACGAGCACGATCTCGTCGGCGACCGGCGGCGGGTAGGGTCCGGTCGAGGCTCGCGCTGCCATGCCCCGATCCTGACGGCGTCCCGCCTCAGAGGGAAGCGGCGATCGCCCCGCGCGTGGGACGATCGCGTGTTCAGGTCTTGCTGATGAGGCTCTCGGCCGTGACGGGCGGCGGGATCGGCAGCCCGAGCAGCTCGAGGACGGTCGGCCCGACGTCGGCGAGCACGCCGTGCGGACGGAGCTTCGTATGCTTGTGCGCGTCGCTCACGAGCACGCACTCGACGTCGTTCGTCGTGTGGGCGGTCTGCACCGCGCCGGTATCGGGATCGAGCATCTGCTCGGCATTCCCGTGATCGGACGTGACGATCACGATGCCGCCGCGCGCGCGCGTCGCCTCGATCACGCGCCCGATGCACTCGTCGGTGACCGCGACGGCCTTCACCGCCGCGTCGAGCACGCCGGTGTGGCCGACCATGTCGCAGTTGGCGTAGTTGAGAACGATCAGGTCGTACGTGCCGAGCCCGCGCTCCGTCGACAGCTCGCGGCCGGGTGCGATCTCGAGCTTGGCGCCCGGCGTCAGCGCGGTGCGTTCGCGAACGGCCGCGATGCCGTCGCGGATCGCGACGACGGCGAGCTCGGTCACCTCGTACGCGCTCATCTCCGGCTTCTTGTCCTCGGTGACGGTGACGCTCGGAACCAGGATGCGATCCTCGCCCGGATAGGGCGTGACGAGCTTGCCGTTGAAGAAGCTCGTCACGTGCCGGTACTTCTGGTACTCCGCGATCCGGAGCTGCCAGAGCCCGGCTTTGCTCACGATCTCGCCGATCAGCTCGCTCATGTTCATCGGCGGCAGCACGGCGTACGCGAACTCGTCGTAGTAGCGGGTGAGCCCGCGATAGGCGACGTCGAGACGCGCGCCGCGCGCGAAGCCGTCGAAGTGATCGTCGACGAAGGCGCGGGTCAGCTGGTAGGCGCGATCTTGGCGGTAGTTGAAGTGGACGACGCCGTCCCCGGGCTGGATCGTCGCGATGGGCGCGCCGTCGGCGCCGGTCACGAGCGTCGGCTGGACGAATTCGTCGGTCTCGACGAGCGAGTCGGTCATCATCGCGTCGTCGGCTCGCGCTTGCAGAGTGGCGTCGGCGCGGGCGTACGCCTGCTCGATCGCTGCGCGCGCCGAAGGCGCGCGCAGGCCGGTCCCGTGAACGAGACAGTCGTACGCGCGCTGCGTGCGGTCCCAATTGAGGGCGCGATCCATCGCGTAGTAGCGGCCCATGACCGTCGCGATCTTCCCGACGCCGAGCTTCTCCATCCGGCGCTCGAGCCGATCGATGTAGGTGAGGGCGCTCCGCGGCGGCGTGTCGCGGCCGTCCGAGAAGACGTGCACGAAGACCCGCGTGAGGCGCTCGCGGCGCGCGAGCTCGAGGAGCGCGTAGAGGTGCTCCTCGGTCGCGTGCACCCCCTGGTCCTGGAGCAGTCCCATGAAATGCAGTGCCGACCCCTTCGCGCGGCATTGCTCGACCACCGAGAGCAGGGCGGGGTGCCGGAAGATCTCGCCGCTCTCGATCAGCTTGTCGACGCGGACGATCTCCTGCTCGACGATCCGGCCGGCCCCCATGTTGAGGTGGCCGACTTCCGACGAGCCCTGATAACCGGGCCGCAGGCCGACGGCGCGTCCGGCGGCGCCGAGAACGGTGTGGGGGTAGGTCGAAAGGATGTGCGCGAGGACGTGGGGGCGTGCGAGCTGCACCGCGTTGCCCGGGTAGTCATGTCCGATGCCCCAGCCGTCGCGCACGATCAGGACGAGAGGGGTATGCATGGGTCGGAAGATTTAGCGGTCACCACGGGGGCTGTCCACGTCCGAACGACCCCGCGGCGACCCCGTGCGCGCCTCGTGACTCGCGCACCGGGTCGATGCTAAGGCTCTCACTATGCTGACGCGGCGTGAGGTCGAGGGGGAGCTTCGAAGCCTGAGCTTTCGGGCGGCGGCACGCCATCGCCGAGCGGAACGCGAGAAAGCGAAGCGCTTCGCGCAGTGTGTTCTCGGCGCGGTCCTCGGCGTGACGCTCCTCGCGATGCTGGGCGCGGTGAACCTGCTTCACACGATGCCCGGCGAGGTCGCGACGGGCCGCTCGGGCAACGGCGCCGGCAACGAGTGGGTGAGCGGCAACTCGCAGTCGCGGCGCGCCTCGTCGTCGCTCTTCTTCACCGGCCGCCGCACGCGTCACCCCGACGATCCGCGCAACCGCGGCCGCCACCGCAACGACTAGTCGGCAACCGCTTCCAGTCGTCGCGGCGTTGGGCATCAGGACCGCCACTCGACGCATAGTGGTCGCCGAGCTGGATGCCAGCTCATGAGCAGACCTCACCGCTCCGAGGTCGCTGCGATCACGGCCCGCTCAGTCCAGAGAACAAACTCCCCACGTCTCGCCGGTGATCGAGGTGCCGCCGCGGTGGCTCGTCTCGCACGTCGATTCCTTGAGCCGCGGCGGGCGCCCCTCGGCAGGCGACATGAGGTCGGCACAGGGCTGCGTGACGCCGCATTGGTCGCTCGAGTGGTTGTCGCGGATGGTGGATCGCGTGGCAACGATCCGGTCCGACACGATGCCCGCATGGGTGTTGTCGACGAGCTGCGAGTCGATCACGGCCGTCGAGCCGGCGCCATTGGCACCGCAGTAATTGTCCCGACTCACCACGTTCTTCAACTTCGCGCGCTTGAGTCCTTGCACGCCGCAGCGCGCATTCCCGATGAGCACCGAGCGCTCTACGAGCGCCGCGGCGCCCGCTTTCACGCCGGCGAAGCCGTTGTCGCGTACGGTCAGATTCACGACCTTCGCGTTCTTGAACGCGACGATCCCATCCTCACGCGCGCCCTCGATCGTCCCGTTCACGACCGTGCAGGAGCGCCAACACAGGACGCCGTACTTGCCGCCGACGATCGTGTGCCCACTGAGATTGAGCGTGCCGCCGTCGAGCTCGACGCTGTAGGAGGGATACCCGGAGCAATCGAGGTCGCCGACCAGATACCCGTAGCCGGCGAATCGCTGGCCGCAGGCGGTGATCGCGACGACGTCCGCGTGGACCGTAGGGATGGCCGCCGTGAGCACGAGTAGGGCCGCGAATGCGGATGCGATGAGGGGGGCGTGCATGCCCGGAACGTGCCACCCGGTCGGCGGCGTGTCCAGGAATTTCGTCACACGAGAGCCTGGAGAGGCCGAGCTGCGATCAACGGCCGTCGCGCGCGTCCTGGGCGTCAGCCGAGCCACTGTACGATGCGCTCGGCGACCTCCTCGCCCTTGTCCTCCTGGAGGAAGTGACCCGCGTTCTCGATCACGATCATCGTGCCGGCGGTCGGGATGCGGCGCTCGAAGATCTTGGCCGCCGGGATGCCGAGGACGGGGTCTTTGTCGCCGGCCATCACCAGGCAGGGTTTGCTCCAGCGCTCGAGCGTCTTCCAGGCCTCGCGGTTCTCGGCGGCGCCCGGCATGTCGGGCGTGATCGGCACGAGACTCGGGAACGCGTGCGCGCCTTCTTTATATGAGCGGTCGGGGTAGGGCGCGTCGTAGCCGGCGAGGATCTCCGGCGTGCGGCGATCCTCCGGCACGATCGAGCGGCCGAAGAGCTGGCCGATCGGCAGGTCGGGCGTGTTCGCGGCGTAGTCGCGCCACGCGAGGAAGCCGGGACCGACCTCTTCCTCGCCGGTCGGGAGCGCCGTGTTCATGATGACGAGCCGCGCGAAGCGGTCGGGGAGCTGTCCCGCGATCTGGAGTCCGAGGAGGCCGCCCCAGTCCTGACACACGAGCGTGACGTCCCGGAGGTCGAGCGCCTCGATGAAGCCGACCACGGCGTCGCGGTGCATCTTGTACGAGTAGTCGTCACGCTCGGTGAACTTGTCCGACTTCCCGAAGCCGAAGAGGTCGGGCGCGATCGCGCGGCCGCGGGTCGCGAGGATCGGGAGCATGCGCCGGTAGAGGAACGACCAGCTCGGCTCGCCGTGCAGGCAGAGGATCGGATCGCCGTGCCCGGCCTCGATCCAATGCATGCGCGCCTCGCCGCTCCGGCCGATCGCCTGCGCGAGGTCGAGGTAGTGGGGCGCGAACGGGTAGTCGGGCAGGTTCGCGAAGCGGGACTCGGGGGTGCGCAGCACGGCCATCGGCACGATCCTCCTCGGGCGTCTCTGGCCGGCGCCCTGCGATGAGTCAACTCGTCCGCCGCCAGACGAAACGCGCGCCGCGACGTGCACTTGTCCTACCCCATACTTGAACGAGCCGTTCGTTACCGGGATGCTGGCCGTAGAATGGCTGAGACGATCGCGGTCGCACCCCGGCGGCGCACGTGGCTCTGGGTGGCCGGCTTCCTGATTCTCGCGCTGGTGGGGTACCGCATCGCGGTTCGGACGGTCGACGCACCGTCGGTTGCCGCGGTGAGCGGGGGTGCGCCGGGGAAGGGAGCGCCGCCGCCCGTACCCGTCGTCGCGGTCGCCGCGCGGATCGGCGACATGCCGGTCCATCTCTCCGCGCTCGGGACGGTCAACGCCTACAACACCGTGACGGTGAAGAGCCGGGTCGACGGCCAGATCGTGAACGTCGCCTTCCAGGAGGGGGAGAAGGTGAAGGAAGGCGACCTCCTCCTCGAGATCGACCCCCGCCCGTTCGAGGTGCAGCTCGCGCAGGCCGAGGGCCAGATGGCGCGCGACCGCGCCCAGCTCGAGGTCGCCAAACGGACGCTGCAACGCACCCGTGAGCTGCTCTCGCAGGGCATCATCGCGCGCCAGATGTACGACGATCAGCAGGCGACGGTCGGGCAGTTCGAGGGCGCGGTGCGGATCGACCAGGCCCTCATCGACCAGGCGAAGCTCCAGCTCACGTACAGCAGGATCACGGCGCCGATCAGTGGGCGCGTCGGGCTCCGGCGCGTCGACGCCGGCAACATCGTCCAGGCGAACGACGCGGGCGGTCTCGCGGTGATCACGCAGGTGCAGCCGATCACCGTCCTCTTCACCGTGCCCGAGGACGACCTCCGGTCCGTGCTCGAGCGGAACGGCGACGGTCGTACGCTCGCCGTCGAGGCGTACGATCGCGCGGGCCAGAAGAAGCTCGCGACCGGCTCGCTGGAATCGACCGACAATCAGATCGACCCCAACACCGGGACGACCCGGCTGAAGGCCGTGTTCGACAACGCGGACGAAGCGCTCTTCCCGAACCAGTTCGTGAACGTGCGGCTCTTGCTCGACACGGCGAAGGACGCCGTGATCGTGCCGGGCGCCGCCGTGCAGCGCGGCAAGGACGGGACGTACGTCTTCGTCGTGAAGGAGGACTCGACGGTCGAGGTGCGGCCGGTCGTGCTCGGGCCCGCCGTCGGTGGCGAGGCGGCCATCACGAGCGGCGTGACGGCGGCCGAGCGGGTCGTCGTCGACGGCGTCGACAAGCTGCGCGCGGGGAGCGCCGTGAAGCTCCGCGACGACGCCGCGACGGCCGAGAGAAAGGCGCCGCCCGCCTAGTGCGGTGCACCAGATCGACGGCCGCATGAACGTCTCGCGCACCTTCATCCTGCGGCCGGTCGCGACCTCGCTGCTGATGGTCGCGCTCCTGCTGTCGGGGATCGTCGCGTATCGGCAGCTGCCGGTGTCGGCGCTGCCGCAGGTCGACTACCCGACGATCCAGGTCGTCACGTTCTACCCCGGGGCGAGCCCCGACGTGATGGCGTCGTCGGTGACGGCGCCGCTCGAGCGGCAGTTCGGGCAGGTGCCGGGCTTGAAGCAGATGACGTCGACGAGCTCGTTCGGGAGCTCGGTGATCGTCCTCCAGTTCGCGCTCGAGCTCGAGATCGACGTCGCCGAGCAGGACGTGCAGGCCGCGATCAATTCCGCCGGTACGTTCCTCCCGCGCGATCTCCCGAACCCCCCCGTCTACAGCAAGATCAACCCGGCCGACGCGCCGGTCCTGACCCTCGCGTTGACGTCGAAGACCCTCCCGCTCAGCAAAGTCCAAGATCTCGCGGACACCCGTCTCGCCCAGAAAATCTCGCAGCTCCCCGGCGTCGGGCTCGTGAGCCTCGGCGGCGGCCAGAAGCCCGCCGTCCGCGTCCGTGCCAATCCGACCGCGCTCGCCGCCTACGATCTCGCGCTCGAGGACCTCCGCACCACGATCGCGGCCGCCAACGTCAACCAGGCGAAAGGGAGCTTCGACGGCCCGAAGCGCGCCTGGATGATCGGCGCCAACGACCAATTGATGTCGGCCGAGGAGTACCGGACGCTGGTGATCGCCTACCGGAACGGCGCGCCGGTCCGGGTGATGGACGTCGCGGCGGTGGTCGACGACGCCGAGAACGTGAAGCAGGCGGCGTGGATGAACGCCGAGCCCGCCGTGCTCGTGAACATCCAGCGCCAGCCCGGCGCCAACATCATCGGGGTCGTCGACCGCATCACGAGCCTGCTGCCACAGCTGACGGCGTCGCTGCCGGCCGGCGTCTCGGTGAGCGTCCTCACCGATCGCACGACGACCATCCGCGCGTCCGTCCACGACGTCCAGACCGAGCTCCTGATGACCGTCGCGCTGGTCGTCATGGTGATGTTCCTCTTTCTCGGGAAGCTCTCGGCGACGGTGATTCCGAGCGTCGCGGTGCCGCTCTCGATCGTCGGCACGTTCGGCGTGATGTACCTGCTCGGGTACAGCCTCGACAATCTGTCGCTGATGGCGCTCACGATCTCGACGGGTTTCGTCGTCGACGACGCGATCGTCATGATCGAGAACATCACGCGCCACCTCGAGGACGGCAAGCCGCCACGCGAGGCGGCGCTCGAGGGCGCGGCGCAGATCGGGTTCACGATCATCTCGCTGACGGTTTCGCTCGTCGCGGTGCTGATCCCGCTGCTCTTCATGGGCGACATCGTCGGGCGGCTCTTCCGCGAGTTCGCGGTGACGCTCGCAGTCACGATCCTGGTCTCGGCGGTCGTGTCGCTCACGCTGACCCCGATGATGTGCGCGCGTCTGCTGAAGCACGTGCCGAAGGGGGAGGAGGGCTGGTTCGCGACCCGCTCCGCGGCGGCGTTCGATTGGCTGATCGCGCGCTACGCGACCACGCTCCGCTGGGTGCTCCAGCGCCAGACGGCGACGCTGCTGAGCTTCGTCGCGACCATCGCCGCGACCATCGTGCTCTACATGGTCGTGCCGAAGGGCTTCTTCCCGGTGCAGGACACCGGCGTGATCCTGGGTGTGTCGGAGGCGCCCGAGTCGGTGTCGTTCGCGGCGATGGCCGAGCGCCAGCGCGCGCTCGCCGACGTCGTGCTCCAGGATCCGGCGGTCGCGAGCCTCTCGTCCTTCATCGGCATCGACGGCGTCAACACGACCGCCAACGCCGGCCGCATCCAGATCAACCTGAAGCCGCTCGCCGAGCGCGACGCCAAGGCGAGCGAGGTGATCCGCCGGCTCCAGCCGAAGCTCGCCGCCGTGGAGGGCGCGACGCTCTACATGCAGCCGGTCCAGGACATCACCGTCGACGACCGTGTGAGCCGGACGCAATTCCAGTACAGCCTGGCGTCGCCCGATCCCGAGGCGCTCGCCGACTTCGCGCCGAAGCTGACCGAACGCCTCCGAGCGCTGCCCGAGATCGTGGACCTCGCGAGCGACCAGCAGGCGGGCGGGCTCGAGCTGACGCTCGCGATCGACCGCGACACCGCGTCACGCCTCGGGATCACGCCGCAGATGATCGACGACACCCTCTACGACGCGTTCGGCCAGCGGCAGGTGTCGACGATCTACACCCAGCTGAACCAGTACCGGGTGGTGCTCGAGGTCGATCCGGCGTTCCAGCAGGGACCCGAGGCGCTCGACCACATCTACGTCCGCTCGCGGAACGGCGCCGCCGTGCCGCTCGCGTCGTTCACCACCGTCGAGCGCGGCACGACGGCCCTCGCGGTCACGCACCAGGGGCAGTTCCCGTCGGTCACGCTGTCGTTCAACCTGGCGCCGGGCGTGTCCCTGGGAGAAGCCGTCGAGGCCATCGATCGAACGGCCGACGACGTCGGCCTACCGGCGTCGATTCGCGCCGGGTTCCAGGGTACCGCGCAAGCGTTCCAGGCGTCGTTGGCGAATCAGCCGTTCCTGATTCTCGCCGCGCTCGTGACCGTCTACATCGTGCTCGGCATCCTCTACGAGAGCTACATCCATCCGCTGACGATCCTCTCGACGCTGCCGTCGGCGGGCGTCGGCGCGATCCTCGCACTGCTCGTCGTGGGCATCGAGCTCAACGTGATCGCGCTCATCGGCATCATCTTGCTGATCGGCATCGTCAAGAAGAACGCGATCATGATGATCGACTTCGCCCTCGACGCGGAGCGGAAGGAAGGCAAGTCGCCCGAGGACGCGATCTACGAGGCGTGTCTCCTTCGCTTCCGGCCGATCATGATGACGACGATGGCGGCGCTGCTGGGCGGCCTTCCGCTGGCGCTCGGCACCGGCATGGGGTCCGAGCTGCGTCACCCGCTCGGGATCACGATCGTCGGCGGCCTCCTCGTGAGCCAGGTGCTGACGCTCTACACGACGCCCGTCATCTATCTCGCGTTCGATCGCCTGGCGGCGCGTTTCTCGCGGCGCGGCCGGGACCGCGAGGTGGGGCTCGAGGACGCCGAGGTGTCGGCGGTCCAGCCGTTCGGCATGGAGGCCGAGTGAGACGATGAGGCGGCCGTGAACATCTCGGCGCCGTTCATCCGCCGGCCGGTCGCGACGTCGCTGCTGACGGTCGCGCTCGCGCTCGCCGGCGCGATCTCGTTCCAGCACCTGCCGGTGGCGCCGCTGCCGCAGGTCGAGTTCCCGACCATCATGGTCTCGGCGTCGCTCCCCGGCGCCAGCCCCGAGACGATGGCGTCGGCGGTCGCGATGCCGCTCGAGCGCATGTTCGGCCGCATCGCCGGCGTCACCGAGATGACGTCCGCGAGCGGGCTCGGCTCGACGCAGGTCACGCTCCAGTTCGATCTGAGCCGCAGCATCGACTCGGCCGCGCGCGACGTGCAGGCGGCGATCAACGCCGCGCGCGGCCAGCTCCCGGCCGACCTGCCGAACAACCCGAACTACCGGAAGGTCAATCCCGCGGACGCGCCCATTCTGTTGATGAGCCTGACGTCCGACACCCTGCCGCCGAGCGCGCTGTACGACGCGGCGGCGTCGATCCTCCAGCAGGAGCTGGCGCAGGTGGAGGGGGTCGGGGAAGTGCGGGTCGGCGGGAGCTCGCTTCCCGCCGTGCGCGTCGAGCTGAACCCGACCGCGCTCATCAAGTACGGCATCGGCTTCGACGAGGTGCGCGCCACGCTGGACGCCGCGAACACCAATCGGCCGATCGGCGAGATCAGCACCGCGACCCAGGCGTGGAATCTCGACACCGACGGCCAGCTCATGACCGCGGCCGAGTATCGGCCGCTCATCATCCGCCATCGCGCGGGCGCGGCGGTGCGGCTCGCCGACGTCGCGACCGTCCGCGACTCGGTCGAGGACGTGCGGGCGGCGGGCTTCGCCAACGGCAAGCCCGCCGTCATGCTCATCATCTTCCGGAAGCCCGGCGCCAACATCATCGACACGATCGATCGCATCCGCGAGCGGGTGCCGCTTCTGCGCGCCGCGATCCCGAGCGCGATCGACCTGGACGTCGTGATCGATCGCAGCGCCTCGATCCGCGCCTCCGTGCACGACGTCGAGATGGCGCTGGTCATCTCGATCGTCCTCGTGATCCTGGTCGTCTTCCTCTTCCTGCGCGACCTCCGGGCGACGGCGATCCCGAGCGTGGTCGTACCGCTGTCGCTGATCGGCACGTTCGGCGCGATGTATCTGCTCGACTACAGCATCGACAACCTGTCGCTCATGGCGCTCACGATCTCGACGGGCTTCGTCGTCGACGACGCGATCGTCGTGCTCGAGAACGTCATGCGCCACCTCGAACGCGGCGAGTCGCCGCGCGAGGCCGCACTCCGTGGCGCCCGCGAGATCGCCTTCACGGTGCTGTCGATCAGCGTGTCGCTGGTCGCGGTGTTCATCCCGATCCTCCTGATGGGCGGCATCGTCGGGCGGCTCTTCCGCGAGTTCGCGGTCGTGCTCTCGGTCGCCGTCATGGTGTCGCTCCTCGTGTCGCTCACGACGACCCCGATGATGTGCGCCCTGATCCTGCGGCGGAAGGGCGAGGGGGGGCCGCAGGCGCGGTGGGCGCAGATGAGCGAGCGCGCGTTCGACTGGCTGCACCGGCAGTACGAGTGGACGCTCGCGATCACGCTCCGGCACCCCCTCGTGACGCTCGTGATCGCGTTCGCGACGGTGGCCGTGAACGTCCAGCTGTACGGCCTCGTACCGAAGGGCTTCTTCCCGCAACAAGACACCGGCCGCCTCGTCGGCCAGGTGCAGGCCGATCAGTCGATGTCGTTTCAATCGATGCAGGGGAAGCTCGCCGAGCTCGTCGACATCGTCCGGTCGGATCCCGCGGTCGAGACCGTCGTCGCGTTCACGGGCGGCTCGCAGGGGTCGAGCACGGCCCGCATGTTCGTCGCGCTGAAGCCGCTCGAGGAGCGCAAGGTCGCGGGCGACGTGATCGCGCAACGCCTCCGGCCGAAGCTCGCGCCCGTCGCGGGGGCGAGCCTATTCCTCCAGCCCGTGCAGGACATCCGCATCGGCGGGCGGCCGAGCGGCGCGCTCTATCAGTTCACGCTCCAGGCGGACGATCTCGCCGACCTCGACGAGGCCGCCCCGAAGGTGCTCGCCAAGCTCCGCACCATGCCGATCCTGACCGACGTCAACAGCGATCAGATGAACGGCGGTCTCCAGAGCATGCTGACGATCGACCGCGACACGGCCTCGCGGCTCGGCGTCACGACCCGGATGATCGACGACGCGCTCTACGACGCGTTCGGGCAGCGGCAGGTGTCGACGATCTACACGGCGCTGAACCAGTACCACGTGGTCATGGGGGTGGCGCCCGAGTACTGGCAGCGTCCGGAGACGCTGCGCGACATCTACGTGCGGTCGTCGACCGGCACGCCGATCCCGCTCGCCGCTTTCACCAAGCTCGAGCCGACGACGGCTGCGCTGGCCGTCACGCACCAGGGGCAGTTCCCGGCGACGACCGTGTCCTTCAACCTCGCGCCCGGCGTCGCGCTCGGCGAGGCGGTCGAGGCGATCACGGCGGCGACCCACGAGCTCGACATCCCGCCGACGGTCCGGGCGACGTTCGCCGGGACGGCGCAGGCGTTCCAGGCGTCGCTCGCGAATCAACCGTTGCTGATCCTCGCCGCGCTCGTGACCGTCTACATCGTGCTCGGCATCCTCTACGAGAGCTACATCCACCCGCTGACGATCCTCTCGACGCTGCCGTCGGCAGGCGTCGGCGCGATCCTGGCGCTGCTCGTGACGGGCGGCGAGCTGAACGTGATCGCGCTGATCGGCCTGATTCTCCTGATCGGCATCGTCAAGAAGAACGCGATCATGATGATCGACTTCGCGCTCGAGGCGGAGCGGAAGGAAGGGAAGACGCCGCAGGAGGCCATCTACGAAGCCTGCCTCCTGCGCTTCCGGCCGATCATGATGACGACGATGGCGGCGCTCTTCGGCGGGCTGCCGCTGGCGCTCGGCACCGGCATGGGCTCCGAGCTGCGCCGGCCCCTCGGCATCACGATCGTCGGCGGCCTCTTGCTGAGCCAGGTGCTGACGCTCTACACGACGCCCGTCGTGTACCTGTACCTCGACCGGTTGAGCCTCTGGTGGCGGGGCGTCCGCACGCACGGCGCGGCACGGGCGCGCGGCGTCGCGACGGCCCTCGCGGCCCGGCGGTAGTGAAGGAGGACGGCATGCATCCCGCGAAGCGCACCATGCTCTGGATCAACGTACTCGGCGGGCTCGCCGTGCTCGGGAGCTACTACTGGGGCATCGCGACGCACGCCGACCCCGGCGTGGTGTGGGGCGGCGTCCCGGAGTGGTTGAAGCCGGCCTACACGGTGTCGATGCTGACGGCGGCCGGCGGGTACTTCCTCTTCGCCGGGTTCTTGCTGCTCGGCGTCGATGCGGAACGGGCGCGGTTCGCGGGCGGGTGGGGATTCGGTCTCGTCAACGTGCTCTTTGTGATGATCCTCGTGCCGTCGGCGCTCTGGATGCCGCTCACGTTCCGGATGCTCGAGGCGCCGAGCCCGGGACTCTGGGTCGCGATCCGGGTCGTCCTGGCGCTCGTCGGGATCGGGTCGCTCGGGCTCCTCGTCGCCGTCGCGACCGTCGCGCCGCGGACGCCCGCCGTGCCGCACGCGCTCGCGGTCGCGGGTCTCGTGGCGTTCGCCGTCCAGACCGCGCTGCTCGATGCGATCGTCTGGCCGGCGTACTTTCCGTGAGCGGAAGCCGGTGGCGTCACGCGGTCGCGGCCGGCGCCGTCGTCGCGGCCATGGCCGCGATCCTCGCCGCGATGGGGCGCAGCTGGTGGTGCGCCGCGGGAGACACCAGCCTCTGGTCGAGCGAGGTCTGGAGTCGGCACAACTCGCAGCACCTCGCCGACCCCTACACGTTCACGCACGTGCTCCATGGGCTCGTGTTCCACGCGCTCGTGTGGCTCGTCGTCGGCGGGCGCGCCGGAACGGTCGCGCGCTGGTGGGCCGGGTTCGCGATCGAGGTCGCGTGGGAAGTGGTCGAGAACACCGACGCCCTCATCGAGCGCTATCGCGGCACGACCGTCTCGCTCGACTACTTCGGCGACAGCATCGTCAACTCGATCGGTGACGTGCTCGCGTACGTCGCGGGGTACTGGCTCGCGGGTGTCCTCCCCGTGTGGGCATCGATCGCGGCGTTCGTGGCGGCGGACGCCGCGCTCGTCCTCTGGATCCGCGACAGCCTCGTGCTGAACGTGGTGATGCTGCTCTTCCCGAACGAGACGCTGCGGGAGTGGCAGAGCCGCCCCCACGGCGGCTGAGCCGCGGACACGCCGCGCGTCAGCGCCGGTTCTTGTCGGCGATCGCGGCGAGGATCATCAAGAACGAGAGCAGGCGCACGAGGTAGAAGATCGGGGTGCCGTCGTTCGGGAACGGCGAGAGCGCGAGCGCCGCGCGGTTCACCGCTTCGAGGAAGAACGAGGATGCGAAGAGCATGAAGAAGCGGTCGCGCGACTGCTGCCAGAAGCGGAGAAAGAAGAGCCCGGCAACGAGGTTCGCCATCGCGACCGCCCCGAGGATCAGGATGCTCATCCGCATCGCCGTCATTCCGACCTCCAGATGAGGCCGTAGAGGAGGAGCATCATCGCGACGAGCGCGGTCGCGTTCCGGAGCAGGAAGAGGTCCGTGACGTCACGCAGGAAGACGAGGTCGAGCACCACGAACGTGTTGTTGAGCGTGAGGCCTACGAAGCAGAGGCCGCTCCAGAAGAGGAGGGGAGTTCGGGTGCGGCCGTGGGCACGCAAGAGGAGGACCGCGCAGGCGAGCGCCGTGAGGGCGCAAAGCGTGTAGACGAGCGGCCCCATCAGGTGGGCTTCCTCAAGCGGAAAGCGTTCGCGAAGTCACGCACCTGCCGGCTTGGCTTCGCGTGGATCAGCTCCGTGATCGCGACCAGATGCCGGCGATAGGCGTCGGCGAGCTGATCGACGGCCATGGCCAGATCGGCGGATTCGGGTTGGTAGCGGTACGCTTCGCCGGTCGCGGTGAAGAACCCGCGCCCGGCCAGGGTGTCGAGGACGTACGCGGCGACGGTCGTGCTGACGTAGAGGCGCGTGCCCGCCTCCTCCGCGGTCCACGTGCGCCCAGGGTTCTCGCGGAAGAGCAGCACGGCCTCGAGCTCGGGCACCGAGTCGAGCCGCTCGGCGATCAGCTCGCGCACGGCGTTGGGAATGAGGTCGCCGGTCATCGTTGGGGGGCAGGTGCTTCCCCCCTGAAGTGCCAGCGCGGGTTTTTTTAAGCTAGTGCCCCGACTCGGGACATTCGTCCGCGCTCGGAACGACCGCCTGCCTCGCGGCGGATCAGGGCAGATCGATCGACGCGAACACGAGATCGGCCAACACCCACCGCCAGAGCACGACGCCGACGCTGCCGAGCACCACGACTCCCGTTCCGATCCCCCACCACGACGTCGCCACCGCGAGTACCGTTTCCATGACGCGGCATGTTAACGGCTGGCGGACCTCACACAACCCAGGAAAGAACACATCATGGAACGGTCACACGTCATGACGCTTGCCATGCGGTGTTCGCTGTGCGCGTGCGCGCGCACACGCATTCCCACGGTATCGCGGCTCGCGCCGACGTCTGCTAGCGAGCGCACCTGGCGCAGGCACCAGTGGCGCACGCCGAGGCCGTCGCGCCACCCGATGCGTCGCTCGTCACGACGACCCACGCGATCTACGCCCTCCATGCGCTGAGCGTCCTCATCGGCCTCACGTCGGCGGCGACCGTGATCGGTGCCTTCGTGTTCGGCGTCCCCTCGCTCCTCGCGGTCGTCGTCAACTACGTCCGCCGGAGCGCCGTGCGCGGCACCATGCTCGAATCGCACTTCCGGTGGCAGATCCGGACGTTCTGGTTCGCGCTCCTCTGGATCGTGCTGGGGTTCGTCCTCTTCGCCACCCTGATCGGGATTCCGGTCGCGTTCGTCGTGTGGGCGGCGGCGACGATCTGGGTGATGTATCGAGTCGGACGCGGCTGGATGCGCTTGTCGCGGCTCGCGCCAATGCCGTCCTGAACGCCGATGACGTGGCGATCGGGCCGAGCACGATCGCGGCGGCGAGCGGCGCGAGCTCGGGGGTCGCACCGGCGGCCTCGGCGCGTCATCATGAGGCCGTGACGGCGCCCCCTTCCGAGTCGTCCTTCCGCGCGTCGACGACGACGCACGCCGCGCTGACGGCGCTCGTCGCCTCAGCGTACTTCGTCGCGGCCGTGCTCGGGCTCTCGCTCGCCTTCGTCGCCGAGCAAGTGACGGCCGTCTGGCCGCCGACGGGGATTGCCCTCGCGGCCGTCGTGCTGCTCGGACCCGGCATCTGGCCCGGCATCGCGCTCGGCGCGCTGCTCGCGAACCTGCACGCCGACGCGCCGGTCGCGGTCGCCGCCGGCATTGCGGCCGGCAACACGCTCGAAGCGCTCGTCGGGGGCTGGCTGCTCCGGCGCGCGCGTCTCCAGCCCGCGCTCGAGCGCATCGTCGACGTCGCGGCGCTCGCGTTGCTCGCGGCATCCGCCAGCACGCTCGTCAGCGCCACGATCGGCGTGACGAGCCTCTGCGCCGGCGGTCTCCAGCCGTGGTCGCAGTTCGGAGCGCTGTGGTCGGTCTGGTGGATCGGCGACGCGCTCGGGGCGCTCGTGATGGCGCCCGTGCTGCTCGCGTGGCTCGCGCCGGGAGGGCACGCGCCCGGGCGCGGGACGGCGATCGAGGCGACGACGTTCGGGCTCCTGCTTGCCGTCGTCGACGCGACCGTCTTCACCGGGCGGATCGGCCTGCCGCCGGCCGGCTATCCGTTGCAGTACGCGGCGTTTCCGCTCGTCGTGTGGGCCGCGATGCGGTTCGGACAGCGTGGCGCGACGACGACCACCCTCGTCACGGCGGTGATCGCGATCTGGAGCACGGCGCAGGGCCTCGGTCCGTTCGCGGTCGCGAGCACGCACGAGAATCTGCTCTTGCTCCAGACGTTCATGGCGGTGGTCGCCGTGACCGGCCTGCTGCTCGCGGCGGCGGTCTGCGAACGCGACGCCGCCGAGAGCCGTGCGACGACGGAGTACGAACGGCTGCGCATCGGGCAGGAGCGTCTCCGCCTGGCACTCGATGCCGGACAGATGGCCGTATGGGACTGGGACGTCGCGACGGGCGACGTCGTCTGGGACGGTTATTCGGAGGCGATGAACGGACTCACGCCTGAGACGTTCTTGGGCTCGAGCGCGGCCTTCCTCGACCTCGTGCACACCGACGACCGTCACGCCGTGCAGGCGGCCCTCGCCGAGGCGCTCGAGCGGCGGACGGACTACGCGATCCAGTTCCGGATGGTCGGACCCGGCGGCGACGAGCGCTGGGTCGCGGCGCGCGGCCGCGTCGTGCTCGCCAGCGACGGCAGCGTCGCGCGCATGCTCGGCGTCGCGCTCGACGTCACCGAGCGGCAGCAGCTGACGAACGAGCTCCGCGACAAGGCCGAGCGCCTCGCCGACGCCGACCGCCGGAAGGACGAGTTCCTCGCGATGCTCGCGCACGAGCTCCGGAACCCGCTCGCCCCGCTCAGCAACGCCTTGCACATCCTGGCGAGCAAGCACCCGGATCGCGACCGCTTCATCGGGATGGCGAGCCGGCAGGTGACCCAGCTCGTGCGGCTCGTCGACGATCTGCTGGACGTCTCGCGCATCACGCGCGGCCGGATCACGCTCCACCGCGAGACGGTCGTGCTCGCCGACGCCGTCGCGCGCGCGGTCGAGGCGGTGCGCGCCGCCGCCGACGCCCGCGGGCAGGCCTTCACCGTCTCGCTCCCGACCGTTCCCATCCGGCTCCTCGCCGATCCCGCGCGGCTCGCGCAGGTCATCGGCAACCTCCTCGGCAACGCGTCGAAGTACACGCCGCCCGGCGGATCCATCTGGCTCACCGCCGAGCCGGTCGACGGCGAGCTCGTGCTGCGCGTGCGCGACACCGGCGCGGGCATCGTCCCCGATCTCCTCCCGCACGTCTTCGACCTCTTCGTGCAAGGCGACGCATCGCTCGCCCGCACCGCCGGCGGCCTCGGCATCGGGCTCACGATCGTCGACCGCCTGGTCGCGATGCACGGCGGCCGCGTCGAGGTCCGGAGCGAGGGCACCGGACGGGGCAGCGAGTTCACCGTCACGTTGCCCATGCTGGCCGACGAGCTCCCAGCGCCCGCGGACGAGAGCTCCCCGTCAGGCGACGTTGCCGGCACGCGCGGCCTCCGCGTGCTGGTCGTCGAGGACAACGTCGACATGGCCGAGAGCCTCGCGACGCTCCTCTCGGCCTGGGGCCACGAGGTCCATCTCGCCTACGACGCCGCGAGCGCGCTCACGATCGCCGCGCGCGCGCGACCGGAGGTCGTTCTCTCCGACCTCGGCCTCCCCGGCATGGACGGCTACGAGCTCGCCCGCCGCCTCCGCGCCGAGCCCGCCTTCGGCAAGGTCGTCCTCGTCGCGCTCAGCGGCTACGGACGCGCGGAAGACCAACGCCGCGCGCTCGACGCGGGGTTCGATCATCACCTCGTGAAACCGCCGGACCTCGCGCGGCTCGCGGAGCTCCTGGGGAGGGTGGCGACGCCGGCGACGGAGGGGCGGGCGAGGGTGCTGCACTGACTCGGCCCGGCACGCCACTCGTCGTTCGCCTGCGATCGCGCACTCCGCTACGGTGCGCGAATGCGTTTTGGAAGCCGGAGCCACGACACCAACACTGACACTGACAAGCTCGATCGAACCGTCACCAGCGAGCGTGACCGGCTGGTCCGAACGTTGCGCGACCTCGCCGACCGCATCGAGGGGGCGCCGTTCAACCGGATCAGCGAAACGGTAGCGTGGATCGCGTCAGCGCTCGAACCGCTGACGCGCACGGTCGAACGGGTGCTCGGCGGTCAGCGGTCGAAGTGACCGTCTCGGTCGTCGAGCCGACCGCGCGCCACATTGCCACACGTTGCGGCTACCGCCGCGCGGAAGACCAGCGCCGCGCGCTCGATGCAGGGTTCGACCACCACCTCGTGAAGCCGCCGGATCTCGCGCGCCTCGCCGAGTTGTTGGGGACAGTCGCGACGCCGGCGACCGAAGGGCGCCCGCGCGTGCTGCACTGAGTGTGAGCTGCCGCGACACTGCGGCACTTGTTCCACTGGGAGGCATCCTGTACGGCTCTCGGAGGCGCTGTTCCTCCCCCAATACGCTCGTCCCGGAGGTTGGTATGCGTTCGCCGCTGTCGTCGACCCGTCGCCCGCTTGCCCTGTCCCGTCATTCCGAGCGGCTCGGGGCTCTGGTGTTGCTCGTCTCGATGATGCTCGCGGGCGCACGCCCCGCGGACGCCGCGAAGCTGTACGTCGAGAACCACGGCGTCGACGGCCCGACCTGCGGCGGCAAGAAG
>DAIQBH010000037.1:0-25636 GCA_036781285.1 Thermodesulfobacteriota bacterium
CCAGGCCCTGCGTTTCTCGCGCTCGTTCCTGCGTGACGAGTGGGGGTTCGAAGTCTTCTACAACTTCGCGCTCACCCCGTGGCTGCAGCTGACCCCGGATCTCCAGGTCATCGGACCCGCGCAGAAGCAGACGCGGACCGTGGCGCTCCCGCGCATCGTTCGCGAGCCCATCGGCACGGCCGTCGTCCTCGGCTTCCGTCTCCGGATCGTGTTCTGACCGTGCTTGAACCGGGCGAGTCCGGTTGCGAGAGTGCGCCGTGCCATGAGTGAAACCAGGCTCGACGGCAAGCGCATCCTCCTCACGCAAGCGGACGTGATGATGGGGCCGGTCTTCCGGACGGTGCTCGCCGAGCACGGCGCCACGGTGCTCGCCGACGAGCGGTCGCTCGCCGCGCCGGAAGCCGCCGCTGCGGTCGTCGAGGACGCCGGACGCGTCGACGTGCTGATCGCCCACCTCGCCGTCCCGGCGCCGGCGACGCCCGCGACCGACGTCGGCGAGGAGGAGTGGCGGACGGCGTTCGCCGCGATGGTCGACCCGCTGCCGCGGCTCGCGCGCGCCGTGCTGCCGCAGATGATCGAGCGCCGTGCCGGCAAGATCCTGGTCGTCGGCAGCGCCTCGGCCCTCCGCGGCATGAAGCGCGCCTCCACCTACAGCGCCGCGCGCGGCGCGCAGCTCGCGTGGGCGCAGGCGGTCGGCGTCGAGGTCGCGCCGCACGGCATCCAGGTGAACGCGATCGCGCAGAACCTCGTCGACAACCCGACGTACTTCCCGCCCGAGGTGCAGGCGAAGCCGGCGTTCCAGGAGCGCATCAAACGCGAGATGCCGCTCGGCCGCCTCGTGTCGGCGCGCGAAGACGCGCTCTTCGCGGCGTACCTCTGCTCCGACGCCGCGAATTGCTTCGTCGGCCAGATCTTCCCCGTCTGCGGAGGCTGGGTCCCGCGCTGACGCCGCGGCGGCGGGTTCCATGGACGCGCTTCTCGCCCCGCCGATCGATCCGCTCCAGCTGACGTTGCGCTTCGCGACCGCGCTCGGGCTCGGCGTTCTCCTCGGGCTCGAACGCGAGCGCGCCAAAAAGGAAGCCGAGTTCGCCGGCGTCCGAACGCTCGGAATGCTGGCGCTCGCCGGCGGGATCGCCGCGTTCGTCGACGTCGACCTCGGGCGCCCATGGCTCGCGCTCGCGATCTTCGTCGCCATGGCGGCGCTCGTGACGGTCTCCTACGCGATCACCGCCGAACGGGGCCAGCTCGGCATGACGACCGAGGTGACGGCGCTCCTCGCGTTCCTCCTCGGCTACCTCTGCGTCGCCGGCCACGCGCTCGCGGCCGCGACGCTCGCGGTCGCGAGCGGGAGCCTGCTCGCGCTCAAGGAGTGGCTGCACGGGCTCGCGAAGCGGATCGAGCCGGCCGACGTCGAGGCGACGCTCAAATTCGCGATCGTCAGCATCATCGTACTGCCGCTCGTGCCCGACCGGAGCTTCGGGCCGCCGCCGCTCGACGTCATCAATCCGTTCAAGATCTGGCTGATGGTCGTGCTGATCTCGGGCTTGAACTTCGCGAGCTATCTGCTCGTCAAGATCGTCGGCACGGAGCACGGGATCGGCCTCACCGGTCTTCTCGGCGGGCTCGTCTCGAGCACCGCCGTGACGCTCGGGTTCGCGCAGCGGAGCCGCGAGACGCCGAAGCAGGCGGCGCCGCTGGCGCTCGGCATCCTGATCGCGTGGACCGTCATGTTCGCGCGCGTCGTCGTGCTGGTCGCGGCGGTCGACCGCGCCCTCGTGCCGCGGATCGCGCTCGCGATGCTGGCATTCGGCGTTCCGAGCCTGCTGATCTGCTGGTTCCTCTGGCAGCGCGGCAAGGGAACGGCCGCATCCATCAGCGCCGGCAAGAACCCGTTCGAACTCGGGCAAGCGATCCGGTTCGGGCTCGTGTTCGGCGTCGTCACCTTCGCCGCGAAGGCGGCGCAAATCTACCTCGGGACCGCCGGACTCTACCTGGCGGCGGGCCTCGCCGGCCTCACCGACGTCGACGCGATCGCGCTCTCGATGTCGCAGCTCGCGGCCGCCGACCCGGCGAGCGCCGATCCCGCCGCGCGCGCGATCGTGATCGCCGTCGCCGCGAACACGCTCTTCAAGGCGGGCATGGTCGTCGTTCTCGGCGCCCCGCCCCTGCGGAATCTGATCCTCGGCGCCGCGGCGCTGCTGCTCGCGATCGGCGGCGTCGCCGCCTGGCTCGTCTGAACGGCGCGGCCTCAGCTCGCGCGCGCGAGCATGAGGCGCATGGGCAGGAGCTCGCGCGTCACCGGATTCACCATGAGCCCGAGGCTCTCCAGCGTGAGCGCACCGAGGAGCGGCGTCACGCCCTCCGGGCCGAAGATCACCTGCGAGGTGCCCACCTCGCCCCCAAGCTCGAAGAACGCCTCGCCGACGTCCCACGTCTGGTGGGTCCCGTCCGCGAGCGTGAAGCGTTGGCGTTTGAGGTGCGGAACGCCGAGCCGCTCCAGCAGGCTCGCCGGGACGACGCTGTAGATCGCACCAGTGTCGACCAGAAACTCGAGATCGATGCTCTCATGCTCCGGCCGGCGCGGGTTCGAGAATTTCGCGGAAACGTAGGTCACGCCCATCGCGCCGACCCTACCGGAAGAATCGCGTGTCACCATGACTACTCGTACCGCATCCGTTTCCCTCGAGCGACGGCTCGTGGCTCACTCCATGGCGGCGCGAGCGTCCACCAAGAAGTGATCGACCGCGTCGACCCGGATGAGCCCCAGGCGCGGATACTCGAAGTCGAGGATCACGTAGACCGTGAGCGCGGTGACCGCGGCGAACACCACGGTGTGCGACCACTTGCGGCCAGCGCGACGGCGACTCCGATGGCGATCGGGAGGGCACCCATGCCGGCGCCGCGCTATATCCTGCGTGCCGTCAGAGCACCAGTTGGAAGCGAGCCTGGAAGACGTGCAGCCTGCCGTCGAGCGGGCCGCCGTCGATGAACGCCAGCGAGTAGTTGGCCTGCCAGCGGATCCAGCGGTTCCAGTACCAGTTGAGGCCGGCCGTGAGCTCGTGAAGGCGTCCGCCCTCGACCGACCCGTCGTCGAGATCGACCCACGAGAAGCGCCCCGCCCCCTCGACGGCGCCGAACGTCCGCGCGCGCATGCTGAGCGGGCGCGCCGGCACGACCTGGCCGAAGGTCGCCTGCTCGCGGTCGTACGGGCGCCGTTCGCCGGTCATGAGATACGCGGCGGCGACGTAGAGGCCGGGAAAGGTATGCGCGGCGCGATCGACGAATGCATGCAGGTACTCGGCCTGGAAGGACAGCGGACCGCGGCGGCCGGCGACCTCGACCCCGTGGACGTAGGCCGTACTCGCGTCGATCGATCCGGTATCGACGGCGACCGGTGCGAGGAAGCTCTCCGGCCGCGACTCGTACTGCACCTGATCGGCGCCGGCGAACGTGTAGGCTCCGGCCATGCCGACGTGCAGGATCTCCGGCCACGCCGTGGTCGGCGGCGCTTCGTCGTCGGCGCGGATCAGGTACGACGTCCGGCCGACGACGCGCGCAACCGCCCGGCTCTGGTCGCCGACGTCGCGCCGCTGGCCGACCGTATACCAGCCGAGACCGGCGCTCAGCCGGTCTGCGAGAAACGTGCGGCGCGCGAAGAGCCCGAGCGACGTCGCGGGCACGAAGGCCTGCACCGGAGCGGGCATCTCCATGAAGATGCGGTCGCGGCTGCTGATCCGGTTCTCGAAGCCGAGCGGTGCGTCGAGGGCGCCGAACCGGACCGTGTGGATCCAGGGCACGTCGCGCCACATCAGCCAGGCGGAGTCGAGATAGAAGTGCCGCTCCAGGACGCCGAACTCGAGGTTGTACTGCACCCGCCGGAGGAACCGGATCGTGCCGCTCGACGTCAGGAAGCCGCGGCGAAGCGCGACGTCCGCCGGCACGTGCTCCGCGCCGCCGGCCGACGCGAAGCCCGCCGCGTCGACGTGGAGCTTGAAGCCGACGCGGCCGTCGATGACGGGCTCGTCGGTGAGTCGGACGTCCGGGCGCCAGCCGTCGAGCGTGATGCGGGGACGGTCGAGCAGCCGGTAGCGCGGCCCGCCGTCCCAGAACACCTCGGCCCGCGGCAACCAACCCGGCAGCCGTACGCCGGGCGGCGGCGGCCCGTGCATGGCGGCCGCCTTCGGCGAGCGCGGATCCTGCCACGGACGCGTGCAGCCGGGCGCCGCGAGGCATGCCGCCACGAGGGCGAGCACGACACGGGCACCCGGCCGCCGCACACCAGGCTCCTAGTCGAAGATCGTGTAGACGAGAGCGGCCGTGACGCGCGCCACGTCGCCATCCGACCCGTCCTTCGTCTCCTTGTGGCCGTACAGCGCCTCGACGCCGATCGAGAGCCGACGGTGGTACTGGAAGATCAGGTTCGCCGACGAGTAGACCGTTTGGTGGTACGCGTCACCGGCCTGGCTCGCGGTGTTGTCGAGGTGGACGTACCCGCCGCTCACCGTCGACCGCCAGCGCTCGGCCCAGTGGTGGGTGTAGCCGAGCATGAGGCCGAGGTACGGGATCGTCTCGAGGTCGCCGTCCTTGTCGAACCCGGCGTCGTTGTTGAAGAAGTCGTCGTTCGAGTAGCGGAACAGGCCGTGACCGTACGTCGCCTGCGCCTGTAGGCTGTCCTTGCCCCAGGTGTCGAACACACCCGAGGCGTTGAAGCCCCACCCGAGCTTGCTCTGCCGCCCCTGGTCCGAGTCGTCGACGCTGATCGAGCGCAGGATGGTCGCGAGCTGCACGTGTCCGACGCCCTCACGTTCCCAGCGCGCGTTCACGCCGCCGTCCGGCGCGTTGTTGATGCTCTTGGCCTCGTCGGGCTGGCCGGTGAGGTCGACCTCGGACTCGGGCTGCTCGATGCCGAAGTTGAGCTGCCACTCCTTGTTGAGCGGCTGGAGGTAGCGGATGAGCGGCCGGCGCGCGAAGATCGCCGAGTTCGGGCCTTCGTAGTCGACCGTGTCCGGCCACACGTCCGGATCCTCGAAGATCGAGTACGTCTGCCCGACGATGATGTTGTAGTACTGCCCCCAGAGGTGGCGGATGCGGTACGGGAACTCGCCGCCGCCGGAGCCGTAGAAGTCGTTCTCGTAGTAGAAGCGGGGCCTTCCGGCGACCTCAGGGGCGCGCACGTCGACCCGCAGCTGCGAGCCCTTGGCGTTGATGTTGAAGCGCGGGTCGCCGCCCTTGTCGTCCTGCCCCGTCACGGGGATCTTCGCCGTGACGAAGCGGTTGTCGTCGCCGGAGTTCTCGGTGTCGAACGTGACGTCCGTGCGCGGCTTGGCGTTGAACTTGATCAGCACGCTCGTGTTCGGGATGCGGGTGAATCCGCGGTACTCCGGATCGAGCGTGAGGTCGTCCGGACGCGGCGCGGCCTGCTGCTGGTCCTGCATGTTGGCGCGGTTGCGGACGTTGCTCGCTTCGCCCGTGACCGCGGGCTCGGCGCCGGTCGTGACGACGCTGCCCGGCGTCGTCGCGAGCGCTCCGCCGGGCGGCGGCGCGGGTGGTACCGGCCGCGCTTCTTCCTTCCGTTCGAGTTGCTCGATGCGCTGCTGGAGCATGCGCACCGTCGCCTTCAATTCCTCGACCTCGGCGCTCGCCCCGCGAGCAGGCGTCGCTGAGGTCCACACCAGGAGCGCCGCGGCTCCGCCTGCGATCAGCAGCTTCAGCATGACGCCCTCCTCACTGGTCGCCGTTGGGGCCGAAGACCCCGACGCCGAGCTGTCCCGCGATGTAGCGGATCGCCTTCTGCGCCCGCACGCTGTTGCCCGCTTCGTTGAGGCGCGGCGAGAACGCCGCGATCGCGAACCGCCCCGGGACGATCGCGACGATGCCGCCGCCGACGCCCGTCTTCGCGGGCAGGCCGGCGTCGAACGACCAGCGGCCCGACTCGTCGTAGAAGCCGGCCGTCATCATGATCGCGAGCAGCTCCGGAACGCTCGACTCGTCGAGCATGCGGCGCCCGGTCTTGGGATTGACGCCGCCGTTGGCGAGCGTCGCGCCCATGAGCGCGAGATCGACCGTGTTGATGCCGATCGAGCACTGCTTCGTGTAGACGCGGAGCGCTTCCTCCGGCTGGGAGTAGAGTCGCTCCCAGTTGAAGAGCAGGTTCGCGATGCCGCGATTGCCCCAGGCGGTCGAGTACTCCGAGTCGTAGACCTCCTCGAGGAGCGGCAGCTTCTCGCCCGCAAAGCCTTCGATGTTGCCCTTCACCCGGGCCCAGCGTTCCTTCTCGTCCTTGGCCTTCACCAGGCTGACGGCCGCGATGGCGCCCGCATTGACGAGCGGATTCACCGAGCGCGCCTTGTAGATCTCGAGCGCGAGCTTCGAGTTGAACGGCAGGCCGGTCGGCTCGACGCCGATCTTCTCGGCGATGACCTCGGGGCCGCCGTTCTGCTGCATGACGAGCGCCGCCGTGAACGGCTTCGATACCGACTGGATCGAGAAGCGGTAGTCGACGTCGCCCGCCGTGTAGACGCGGCCGTCGCGGGTCGCGATCGCGACGCCGAACAGCTCGGACGGTATGGTCGCGAGGATCGGGATGTAGTCGGCGTTCTTGCCGTCGGTCACGCCGGCGAAGCGGGCGTGGGCGTCGCTCACCAGCTGTTGGAACGGCTCGCTCCCGGCGGCGGCGGGCGGCGGCACGGGCCGCGCCGGCTGCGCGGGCGCCGCGTAGCGGTCGTCGGCGTCGTAGCCGCCGTCGTCCGCCGCGCTCCGCCCATCCTTCCGTACGGTCGCGGTGCACGCCGACACCGCGAACACGAGACTGAGCAACAAGGCAGTTCGGGTCTTCATGGCTCCTCCGAGGTCAGCGGACGTTGGCCTTCTCCCAGGCGCGCACCTTCTTGCGGGCCTGGTCGAAGAGCCGTTCGTAGTTACCGAGCCGGAGCTTCCGGCTCGTCGTGGGACTGAGGGCCGCCCAGAGCGGCGCGTACTGGTCGTAGATCTCGAGGTACGACGCTTGATCCTTCGGCGCGACCTCGTCGGTGCCGAAGAGCGCGCGGTCGGGATGGCGCTCCAGCATGCCCGCCGTGATCGCGACCGACTCGGGCGACGCGACGACGTACTTCGCCACCTCGTTCCACGAGATGTCGACGTAGACGTGGCCGAGCCGCGGGTCGGTGAACAGCTCCTCGACCATCGCCGCGTGGCCCGTGATCGGCTGGATGATGCGGCCGAGGCCCGTGTGCGCCCAGATGATCGTCGTCCGCGGGTGGCGCGCGAAGAGCGCCTTCATCTGATCGAAGTAGATCCGCGCCGCGTCCGGCTTCGCGTACGGCGTGTGGATGTCGTTGTGCAGGATCACGACGAGGCCGACCTCGCCCGCGAAGTCGAGGATGCGGTCGAGGGCGGGATCGGTGAGGCTCGCGACGTCACCCGCGATCTTCGACGACACGAACTCCTTGTGGATCGTGAACTCGCCGATCCCCGAGAAGACGCCGGGAAAGGTCTGGAGCACGCGCCGGATGTGATCCGCCGCGTACATGTCGGCGGGGTTGAAGCCCGTGATCATCGGATCGAAGCGGGCTTGCTCCTTCTTCGACAGCGACGTGTACGCCATCGCGATCCAGGCGTCGGTGAACGCGTAGTAGTAGAGGTCGGCGTCGCTCTCGAGGTAGTAGCTCGGCGCGTTCTCACCCGAAACCCGATACGACCACTGCTGCTGGAGCGGGATGCCGAAGAGCGCGACCCGGCCGACGCGCGATCCCATGATCTTCAGGAAGTCGCGGATGTCGGTGCCGTGCTGGACGTAGTTGGTGAGGTGGAAGTGGCTGTCGTTCACCTCGTACGCGGCCGCGGGCGTGCGGGCGCCTCCGAGGACGAACGCGACCAGCGCGGCCAGCAGCATGCGAACCATGGTCATCAGAACGACATCTCCACGTTTGCGGTGAAGACCGACCCCGTGGCGCCGACCTGCTGCGGCACCGCCGTGTAGCCGATCGGGGATTGGTCGACGTAGAGGTACTCGAGGTTCACGCGCACCTCGCGGCGCCGGAAGATCCACCAGTTCACGCCGGCCGTGGTCTCCCAGGAGTCGCCGTACTCGCCGAAGAGGTACGCGCCCATCGTGTAGACCTGGACGGTCTTCGGCAGCACCATGTGCGACGCCAAGAGCTGGAAGCCGTGGTCGAAGAGCTCGTGCGTCGGCAGGTGCCCGTCGGCGCGGAAGTCCTGGAGCCAGCGGAGATACCATTCGCCCTCGAGCGCGAAGCCCTTCCACTTCAGGCCGGCGTCGAGGTCGACCATGTAGTACTTTACGCTCTCGACCGAGACGCCGGGCGCGAGCGCGCCCTCCGTGAAGACGATGGTGCCGTTCGAGAGGCGGATCTGCGTGTTGTCGATGTCGTCGGTGCCGGGCTGGGACTGCTTGTCCTCGGGGCTGAAGCTGAAGTGGACGCCGAGGCGCGTCGCCAGATCCTCGTGGTGCTCGTAGTCCCCGAAGCCCGAGCGCGGCCCGAACTCGCCGGTCGTCGGCATCCACCAGAGCGCGCCGGAGAAGGTCGTGAAGTCGGCGTCCATCTGGTTGGCGTCGACGCCGAGCGTGCTCAGGTTGTTCGCGAGCATCGCGTAGTACCCGACGGGGCCGGTCTGGCCGTAGCCGAAGAACCCCTGCGAATACGACCCTCGGAAGAACTCGTCCGTGATCGTCCGGTGATCGACGGTCAGCCAGTACGGGAAATTGCCCTGCGTCGAGCGCGTCGTCGGGAGCGACAGGATGCCGCCGCCGACCGTGAGCCAGGGTCCGAACACCCAATTCAAGTTGCCGCCGAGAACGACCTGCGCGCCGAGCCCCTGCACGGCCTGGTTGGTCCAACTGTAGAGGACGTACCGGAAGCGCGGATCGATGAGCCACCCGCGGAACTCGATCTTCACCTTGTTGAGCTGGAGGTCCTCGCGCTGATCGAGCTGCACCTTCTGGCCGAGCCCGTTGGTGTAGGTGTCGTCGACGCCTTTCTGATTCAGGTAGCGGAGGTAGGTGTAGATGCCGAAGTTGACCTCGCCCCACTCCGTGCGCGCGAGGCCGAAGCCGCGGCCCTGCTCGTACGTGCCGAGCACGCCGCTGATCGCGCGTCCGACGGCGGAGGGCTCCTTCTTCTTGGGATCGGTCGTCGCGAGGGCGCCGCGCTCCTTGTCGGGGAGCGGCACCGGCGGCATGCCGTCGCCTTGCGGCGCCGTCTCCTGCTCCGCGACCCAGGCCCGCGCCTTCCCCTTCGCCGCTTCGAGGTCCGCCTGGAGCGCGTCGATGCGCGCGTCCTTCGCGTCGAGCTCCTTCTGGAGCCGCGCCTGCTCGTCCTCGAGCTTCTGGAGGCGTTCGAGGAGGGCCCGGTCCGCGCTCGCGGCGAAGGCGTTCGCGGCGACGGCGACGACCACACAGGAAGCGAGAAGCATCGACCGCAGGCGTCGCGAGGCTGCCCGACCGATCATCATCCCCCCTTCGTGCCCGGCGGCCCGTCGCCGTTAGGTCCGGGCCCTACACTACGCGTTCTCCCGCAGTCAAAGGGTGCGTGCAAAAAAGCGCGCGCGGCTTGCGCCGAGGGACCGGTGAGGAGTAGGCGGGGCACGTGCGCGGGCTCGCGGAGTTCACGAAGACCACCCTCATCGGTGGCATCCTCGTCGTGCTGCCTCTCTGGCTCAGCACGCTCCTCTTGCTGAAGGCCGGCGCCGGCGTCCTCGCGCTGCTCTCGCCCGTCACCGAGCAGCTGCCCGCGACGATGCAGTTCCGGTACTTGATCGCGATGCTGATCGTCGTGGCCGCGTGTTTCGTGGCCGGGCTCGTCGTCCGGACCGGACCCGGGCTCCGCGCGAAGAGCGTCCTCGATCGCTATCTCCTGGAGCGCATCCCCGGGTACTCGCTGCTGCGCGGCCTCGCGGGGCGCATCACCGGCCACGAGGAAGGCTCGACCTTCGCGACCTGCCTCGTCGAGATCGAAGAGGCCCTCGTCCCGGCGTTCGTCGTCGAGGAGCATCCCGACGGGCGCTACACGGTGTTCGTCCCCTCGGTGCCGACACCCGCGGCCGGCACGGTCTACATCATCGACCGCGCCCGCGTGCACCTCATCGACGTCCCGTTCACCACCTCGGTCGGCGTGATCTCGAAGTGGGGCGCCGGTGCCGGTGAGCTCCTGCGCGCGATGGAAGCGCCCGTCAGAAGCCGATCTCCGGGGTGACGGAGCAGCGGGTGCCAGTGACCAACCGAGCGTTCATGCGGGGAGGGGCCGCCGCGGCGGTGCTCACGCTGGCCATCGCCTCCGGCTGCTCGCTCTACGACGTCCGCCATCCTCGCTCGGAGTCGCACGCGCTCGGCGTGCGCGGCTCGACGAGGCTCGCCGGCCTCTTCGAGCCGGTGGCGGCACAGCACCCCGGCAAATCCGGCATCAACTACATCCGCTCCGCCCGCGTAGCGCTCGTCGGCCGCCTCGCCATGGTGGATCTGGCCGAGCAGTCGCTCGACCTCCAGTACTACATCTGGGACCCTGACATCAGCGGCGGTCTGCTCGGTGAGCGGGTCGTCCGCGCCGCAGAACGCGGCGTGCGCGTGCGCCTGCTCCTCGACGACATCAGCGTCGTCGATCGCGACAGCCGGCTCGCTCGGCTCACGGGTCATCCCAACATCGAGGTGCGGGCCTTCAACCCGTTCCGCGACCGCAATCGCTGGAGCGACCTCTTCCGCGATCCTTCGCGCGTCAACCGGCGCTCGCACAACAAGATCTTCCTCGCCGACAACGCGATGGCGATCGTCGGAGGCCGCAACATCGCCGACCATTACTTCGGCGTCCACGGCGAATCGAACTACCGTGACCTCGACGCCATCGCGGTCGGACCCGTGGTCCGGGACATCTCGTCGATCTTCGACGTCTTCTGGAACAGCAAGTTTGCCGTACCCTACGGGGCCTTCGTCGACGAGGAGCCGACGCCGGAGGACGCCGCGCAACGCATCGCGGAGCTTCGCGCCGCGGTCGCGGCCCACCCGATGCCCTACCCGATCGACGAGGACGTGACCGCGCTCGTGGCCGACCTGCACCGCATCCGCGACGAGCTCGTGTGGACGTCCGTGCGGGTGCTGTACGACGACCCCGCCAAAGCCGAGGACACGGAGGTTCGTGGCATCGTCGGCGAGCTCGCCGCCCTCGCCTCGAACGCCGAGCGCGAGGTGCTGATCGAAAACTCCTACTTCGTCCCCCGCGAGCCGATGGTGCGGATCATCGCCGCCCTGACCGCGCGGGGCGTTCGCGTCCGGATCCTGACCAACTCCATGGCCTCGAACGACGTCGCCGCCGTCGTCGCGGGCTACAAGAAGTACCGCACGCGGCTCCTCGAGGCGGGCGCCGAGATCTACGAGCTCCGCCCCGATTCCGTCATGCGGCAGCAGTGGTCGTTGTTGTCGACGAAGTCGCGCTCGGGGTTGCACACCAAGGCGATGGTGGTCGATCGCCAGCACGTGGTGATCGGCAGCTACAATCTCGACCCGCGCTCGGCCGACATCAACAGCGAGCTGGCGCTACTCGCCGACAGCCCCGCCTTCGGTGCGCGGGTGGGAGCGTTCTTCGACGAAGGGGTCTCGCCCGAGCAGAGCTTCCGGGTGACGCTGGTGAACGGATCCCCGCGATGGACGACCGTGGTCGGCGGCCGCGAGGTGGTCTACACGACGGACCCCGAAACCAGTTGGTGGCAGCGGTTCGTCGTCGGGGTGATCGGCCTCCTGCCGATCCACTCGCAACTTTGAGCCGAGGCAGGCGCGAGGATCGGGCGCGACGTCCCGCTCGGGTACGTCGCGCCCGCGGGATCGTCAGTGCGCCGGATTCGCGGGGGGCGCTGCGGCGGGAGCCGGATCGCCGCCGCCATCGTGCCGTCCGTCCTGCTTGATGTCGCGCTTCTCCTGGCGGCATTCCGCGCGCGATTTCTCGTCTCCCGCTTTGCACTCCTGCTTCGCGGCCCGCGCCCCCGCGCGGTCGTCACGGCGATCGTCGCGCCGGTCCATGCCCTGCGTCTGCGCGTAGCTCGGAGTCACGCCGGCCAGTGCCGCGACCGCCGCCAACGCACACAGTGCTCTCTGAAACGTCTTCACTCGTCGCATGCTCGTTTCTCCTTCTGGGTTTCGGGTGCCGTCGTCGTTCCGTTCCACCGAGAACAGCCAACCTCCGGAGGCGAGCGTGGAACGTTGCGGCTTCACACTCGCGGCCTACGAGAAGCCTGCGCCCTACCGCCTTCGTCGCCGGAAGGCCAGGACCGCTCAGAAATCGATCATGACGCGGAGCCCGAGGATCACGTCCGTGTCGATGGTCTTCAGCGACGGCTCGAGCACCTGGAGATCCCGGGGCGATAGCCGAGCCGCGCCTCCTGGGCGATCACGGTGCCTTCGTCGAAAGCTCGTCGAACCCGGCACGGTCGGGTTGCCCCAACGCGTCCAGCACGCTCAGCGTGTAGGTCCCGAGCTCGTTCGGCAGCACGATCAGCACCCGCCGCCGAGCGCGGAGTACGGAACGCTGCGCAGAAGGGTCGGATTCAGCACGAAGGCGAGGTTCGAGAACTGGGTCTTTCCTCTCCCGCTCGCGAACGCATTCTGGTCGCCGTCGAGCGTCTCGATCTTCCCGCCGAGCACGGCCACCCAGGGCGCCAAGAACTGCACGTACGAGACGCTCGGTCTCGACCCGGAGATCGTAATCGGCGGAGCCGCCGTAGGCGTCGCTCTGGTCGCGGCCGCCGTCGACGATGCCGCGATACGATTGCAGGAGATCCACGTTCAGCGTGCGCCGCGCTCGGCGAGCGTCGTTCGCCATCCACCCCAGTCGCCGGTGAGATAGCGGCGCGACAGCAGGTCGCCCGAGTAGTCGCGCTGCGGCCAGATCGACGCGGGCTCCGCTGTCGCCTCCCGCTCCTCGGCGCGAACGAACGCCGGCGCGGCGGCGACCAACGCCGCCACCACCACCGCGATGATGGCCTTCAATCGACCGGGTGCCAACTGTCGTCGGGGTCGTACGCCGAGATGCCGGCGGCGATCTCGGCCGTCCGCGGTCCGAGATCCTGCTCGAAGACTACGCCCTGGTTGTTCACGATGAACGTCATGACCCCGCTCGAGCCGTACCGCACCGGATACGCGAGCAGAGCGAAACCGCCCGTCAACTTTCCATCCTTTATATAGGAGCGCGCTCCGCCGGGAGCGCTCGGACCCGCCGCGGTCAGGGGCTTGTAGATGTAGCCGTGGAACGGTTGCGGCGTCTCGCTGGTCCCGGGCCGGTAGCCTTCACGGCTCGCCGACGCGAGCAGCGGGCCGAGCGGGCTCTCCGCATCCGCGTCCTGGGTTTCCCAGTAGAGACCGTCGCGTTTCCCTGGCGTGCTGCGGAGACGCTGCGCGTACTCGGCCACACCGTCGGTGTTTTTCCGCAGGCGCGCATACTCGCGCTGCGCCCCGACGTACTCCTGCATGATCTGGATCGTGTAGAGCTCGTTCCGACCGACGCGCCGGTTCTTCACCTCCTCCTCGCCGGCGGCGGTGTCGAAGCTCCACTTGTCGCGCGTGCGGACGAGCGGGATCGGGAACGGCCAGTCGTCATTGCCAACGCTCACGACCGCGAAGTCGTCGCCGACGAGCTGAAGGTGCTTCCGCTCCGCGGCGCGCGCCACGAAGAAGTCGCGCGCCTCCTTGTCGGCGACCTCGTCGCCCGAGGTGAGCACGCGCTCGGCGTTCGGACCGAAGATCGCCTTCAGCTCGGCGCGATCGGCCGCGCCGGCCGCCGCGACGAGCGCGTTCATCGCGTCGTCGGGGGACGCGAACGTGCGCTGCGCAGCGTGAGTCGGCGTGGGAAGCATCAGCAACGTCGCGACCGCGAGCGTCGTCAGGACACGCGCGCCACGGCAGATTTCATGACTCGATGTAGTCGTTCGCATGGCTCGTCCCCTTTTCATCGCCGCCGCCCGCCGCCGCCGCGACCACCGCCGCCACCACGCCCACCGCCACCGCCGCGGCTACCGCCGCCCCCGCCGCGGCTGCCGCCGTAGCTCGACCCGCCGCCGCGGCTGCCGCCATAGCTGGAGCCCCGACTGCCGCCGCCGCTGTAGCCGCCGCGACTGGCCGAGCCGCGTTGGCTCGCCGAGCGCTCGAAGCTCCCGCGTTCGCCGCCGCCGAACGCCCCCGAGTTGCCGCGGCTGTAACTCGAGCTGCTCGGCCGTCCGCCGCCGCTCGCCCGCTGTCCCTGCGGCCGACTACCGCTGCTGCCCCGCGCCTGCTGTCCCTGCGGCCGACTACCGCCGCTGCCCCGCGCCTGCTGCCCACCGGCGCGCGCACCGCTTGCTTGCTGACTCCGCGCCCCCGCGCGATCCCCGCCGAGCGATCCCTGCTTCTCGTAGCCGCGCGCCTGCTGCCGGCTCATCTCGCGCTGCTGGCTGCCCTCGCGGCCCTGGTACTTCTGGCTGACGTTCTGGTTCCGGTACGAGGCGCCGCGACGGTGCTCCGGATTGTGCTGCCACTTGTTCATGTTGTTGCCGCCCCGGTTGCTGCCGCTCCCGCGCCCGACGTTCACGTCGCCGCCGACGTTGACGTTGCGGTCGATATCGATGTCGTTGTTGCCCCAACCGCCGCAGCAGCCGGACCAGCCGCCGCCCCAGTTGCTGTTGCCCCAGACCGCCGCGCCGACGGCCATGCCGACGCCGAACGACACCAGGCTCGCCGTCGCGACGTAGCCGGGCGGGTACGTGTACATCGGCGGGTAGTAGTAGCTCGGATACGCCCACGCCGAGCCGTACACCGCCGGCGCGCTGTAGGTCGGCACGTAGACGACCTGCGGGTCGGCCGGCACGACCTTGATGACTTCCTTCTCGACCTCCTGCACGACGACCTTCTCGACGACGACCTTCTGCTCCTTGGTCGTCTGGAGCGCCCCGTTGTCGGACGCCTTCTTCCGCATGCGCTGTACGGCGGCGATCACGTCCTCCTGCTGGCCGAGGAACGCGTCACCGAGGTCGGAGGTCCAGTCGAGGTTCTGTGACATGCGGTCGAGGACGTCCGGCGTCCGCGTCAGCGACTTCACGGTCTCGTCCCACTTCTGGGCGGCCATCGCTTTGTCGAGATCGGCGCCTTTCACCTTGGGGTTGGCCTTCACCCAGCGGTCGGCCTGCACGACTTCGACGGGATAGGTCGCGGCCATGAGAATGTTGGTGAGCAGCGGGTCGGGATAGAGCGCGATCGGCGCCACCATCTGCTCGAGCTGGTCCGCGGGAAAATCGCGCTCGTCCTCGGCCGCCCCGGCCGGCGACGCGCCGACGACGAATCCTATCGTAACGATAATCGCCGCGAGTTGCGCGAGCCGTCGCTGCATGACCGCACCTCCGTGTCCCAGAGATTTCGTGCCCGCGCTATCAGATGGGTCCCGCGAGTGGCAATGCCCGACGGCCTCGCCCGCTGCGGCGGTCGCAGAAGCGGCGTAGTCCAGGCGGGCACGCGTCGCGAAAAAGTAGCGCCCGGAGATCTCGCGCGTGCTATGCCTGCCGTTCTCCCGAGCGCCCGTGACACGCCGTCATTCCTTCCACCGCCGCCGCATGACCCTCGGCGCGACCCTGGTCGCCCTCACCGCATCGTGCGCCTCGGTGCCGACCGTGCAGCACGGCTTCACGCCCGGCCGCGACGGCATCGCGGCCGGCACCGCGCTGCCCTGTGACGGCGGGGCGAGAGCCCTGACGATGCCGGCGTCGTCCGTTCGGCTCCCCGGGCCGGAATTGCGGGTGCTCAGCTGGAATCTCCACAAGAACGGCGACCGGGGGTGGGACGCGGACCTGGCGCGCTTCGCGGCCGCGAGCGATCTGCTCCTCATTCAAGAGGCGACGTTGACGACCGGACTCCAGCGGGCGCTCTACGAGGCGGGCTACGATTGGCTCCTCGCGAACGCGTTCCTGTTGCACGACCGCGCGACCGGCGTCCTCAACGCCGCGCGCGTCCGGCCGGCGAGCGCGTGCGTGCAGCGCGTATTCGAGCCGCTGCTGCGACTCCCCAAATCCGCGGTGATCATGCGCTACGAGCTGACCGGGACGTCGCACACCCTCGCGGTGGCCAACATCCACTCGATCAACTTCACGCTCGGACTCCGCGCCTATCGCACCCAGCTCGAGGCGGTCGCGCGCGAGCTCGCGGGCCACGCCGGGCCGGTGATCGTCGCCGGGGACTTGAACACCTGGAGCGGACCGCGTCTCGCAGCCGTCGGCGACGTCATGCGGCGGCTCGGCCTCGTTTCGGTGCTGCCGCCGGTCGACACCCGCAGCCGGGTGCTCGGCCGCCAGGTCGACTACATCTTCGTGCGCGGCCTGGAGGTCGTGAACGCCGAAGCGCCCGAGGTCGCATCGTCGGACCACAACCCGCTGCTCGCGACGCTCCGCGTGGCGGCCGCGTCACACCGCGACTGAAGAGACGGTCCTGACGCAAACGAAAGGAGGCTCCTCCTGCGGAACGCGCTCCTCGCAGGCGTCCTGGTGCTGTTCCAGGTCGCCACGGCCGACGCGAGCCCCCTCGTGTCCTGGAACGACGGCCCCGCCAAGGCATCCCTCATCGCGTTCGTCGAGGCCGTCACGACCACCGGCGCGAAAGACTTCGTCCCCCCGGCCGAGCGCATCGCCGTCTTCGACAACGACGGCACGCTCTGGGCGGAGCAGCCGCTCTACTTCCAGCTCGCGTTCGCGCTCGACCGGGTGAAGGCGCTCGCGCCCGAGCACCCGGAATGGAAGACGAAGGAGCCCTTCAAGACGCTCCTCACGGGCGACGTGAACGGCGCCCTCGCGCAGGGCGAGAAAGCCGTGCTCGAGATCATGGCCGCGACCCACACCGGCATGACGACCGAGGCCTTCGCGACGACGGTCCGCGACTGGGTCGCGACCGCCACGCATCCGAAGCTCGGGAAACGCTACGTCGAGCTCACGTACCGCCCGATGGTCGAGCTCCTCGCCTACCTCCGCGCGAACGGCTTCAAGACGTTCATCGTGTCGGGCGGCGGGGTCGAGTTCATGCGGGCCTGGGCGGAGGACGCGTACGGCATCCCGCCCGAGCAGGTGATCGGCTCGAGCGGCGTCACGAAGTTCGAGCGCCGGCCCAGCGGCCCGGTGCTGCTGAAAGAGCCGAAGGTCGAGTTCATCGACGACGGCGCGGGCAAGCCGTCGGGCATCAATCGCTTCATCGGCCGTCGTCCGATCCTCGCCTTCGGCAACTCGGACGGCGATCAGCAAATGCTGGAATGGACCGCGGCCGGCGGCGGCGCGCGCTTCGTCGGCCTCGTCCACCACACCGACGCGAAGCGCGAGTGGGCGTACGACCGAGCGTCATCCGTCGGGAAGCTCGACAAGGCGCTCGACGAGGCGACCGCGAAGCAGTGGGTGGTCGTCGACATGGCGCGTGATTGGCGGAAGGTCTTCGTCTTCGAGTAAGGGAGCCCGGTGGATCCCCTGCCCGGCCCGACGCGTTTCGTCCTACCGATCTGGTTCGACCTGACGGCGGTGCTCCTCCTCGCGGTGACCGGCGCCTGGGTCGCCGTCCGCAAGGGCTACGACTACGTCGGCGTCTTTTTCCTCGCGCTCGTGGCCGGGGTCGGCGGGGCCCTCCTTCGCGACGTGGTGTTCATCGCGCAGGGGCCGCCGGCGGCGGTGCAGGATTCCCGCTACCTCGGTGCCGTCGCGCTCGGCGCCGTCGTCGGCGTGCTGTCCTTCGGACGCGGCCCGAGGTTCGAGCGCCTCTTCGCCGTGGTCGACGCGCTCGGGCTCGGTGTCTACGCGATCGTCGGCGCGCAGAAGGCGCTCGACGCCGGCCTGCAACCGCTGGCCGTGCTGCTCGCCGGGGTCGGCAACGCGACCGGCGGCGGCATCCTCCGCGACCTGCTCGTCGGCAGCGAGCCGCTCGTCTTCAAGCCCGGCCAGTTCTACGTGCTCGCCGCGCTCGCCGGCTGCGCGACGTTCCTGGTCATGCGCGCGGGGTTCGACGTGTCCGTCGGGACGGCCAGCGTGACGTCGATCCTCCTGACGTTCGCGCTCCGCCTCCTCGCCATCCGCTTCAACTGGCAGACCCGCCCCGCCGCGCAACGTCGGGCTACGCGCGCGTGACGGCGAGCCCTGGCCTCACGTGAAGCCCTGTGACATGCCGTCGCGACAAGGAGGAACCCTCATGCGTCGTCGAGCTGGTCTCGGGTCGTTCGCAGTGCTCCTCGTTCTCGCCAGCGTCACGCTGGCGGCCGCGCAAGGCGCGGCCAAGAAGCCCAACATCCTCGTCATCATGGGCGACGACATCGGCTGGTTCAATCCGAGCATCTACCACCGCGGCATCATGGGGTACGAAACCCCGAACATCGACAAGATCGGCAAAGAGGGCGCGATGTTCACCGACTGGTACGGGCAGCAGAGCTGCACCGCCGGCCGCGCCGCGTTCATCACCGGACAATCGCCGATCCGGACGGGTCTCACGAAGGTCGGACTTCCCGGCGCCGACCTCGGGCTCCGAGCCGAGGATCCGACGATCGCGGAGGTCCTGAAGCCGCTCGGCTACGCGACCGGTCAGTTCGGCAAGAATCACCTCGGCGACAAGGACGAGTTCCTCCCGACGAACCACGGTTTCGACGAGTTCTTCGGGAACCTCTACCACCTCAACGCCGAAGAGGAGCCGGAGAACCCGGACTACCCGAAGAACCCCGAGTTCCGAAAGCGCTTCGGACCGCGCGGCGTCATCAAGTCGTTCGCCGACGGCAAGATCGAGGACACCGGGCCGCTGTCCCGAAAGCGCATGGAGACCGTCGACGAGGAGTTCCTGGCGGCGGCGCTCGACTTCATGGACCGTCAGCACAAAGCGGAGAAGCCCTTCTTCCTATGGTTCAACTCGACGCGCATGCACATCAACACCCACCTGAAGGCCGCCTCCGAGGGGAAGACGGGGCTCGGCCTCTATCCCGACGGCATGGTCGAGCACGACGGCATGGTCGGCCAGCTGCTGCAGAAGCTGGACGACTTGAAAATCGCCGACAACACGATCGTCATCTACACGACCGACAACGGCGCCGAGGTGATGAGCTGGCCGGACGGCGGCACGACGCCGTTCAAGGGCGAGAAGGCGACCAACTGGGAGGGCGGCTTCCGGGTCCCGATGCTCATTCGTTGGCCCGGCGTCATCAAGCCCGGCACCGTCTACAACCAGATCTTCGCCCACGAGGACATCCTCCCGACGTTCGCGGCCGCGGCCGGCGACACCGACGTCGTCGCGCGCTGCGCGAAGGGCTGCCAGTTGGGAAAGAAGACCTCCAAGGTCCACCTCGACGGCTACGACCTCGGTCCATTCTTCAAAGGCGAAGCCACGGACTCCCCGCGCCAGGAGTTCCTGTATTGGAGCGACGACGGCGATCTCGTCGCGCTTCGCTACCAACAGTGGAAGGTCGCCTTCAAAGAGCAGAACAACACCGGATTCGGCGTCTGGGAACGCGAGTTCACCAACCTCCGTGTGCCGGCGCTCTACAACCTCCGCACGGACCCGTTCGAGCGCGGGCCCGAGTCTTACGAGTACGCGAAATGGAAGGTCGACCGCGTGTTCGTCCTCGTGCCGGCGCAGGCGATGGTCGCGAAGTGGCTGGACAGCTTCAAGGAGTTTCCGATCCGCCAAAAGCCGTCGAGCTTCAACCTCGACGAAGTGATCCAAAAGATGTCGCCGAAGCAGTGAGCCCGCGCGAAGGCATCGTCGAGCTGCAACGCCGGATGGCGACGGCCGTGCTCGGCCAGGATGCCGCCATCCGGCAGATGATCGTCGCCCTTCTCGCCAACGGCCATGTGCTGCTGGAATCGCTGCCGGGTCTCGCGAAGACGCGCACGGTGAAGACCCTGGCGCAGAACCTCGACGCGACCATGCGGCGCATCCAGTTCACGCCCGACCTCCTGCCGTCCGACCTCACGGGCTCGGAGGTGCTGCACCAGGAGAACGGCAAGAACGTCTTCACCTTCGAGCCGGGACCGATCTTCGGCAACGTCATCCTCGGGGACGAGATCAATCGCGCGCCCGCGAAGGTGCAGGCCGCCCTCCTCGAAGCGATGGAGGAGCGCCAGATCACGGTTGCCGGCACGACCCACCCGATGCCGCCGCTCTTCATGGTGCTCGCGACCCAGAACCCGATCGAGCAGGAAGGCACCTATCCGCTTCCCGAGGCGCAGCTCGACCGGTTCCTCATGAAGATCCTGCTCGACTACCCCGATGCCGACAGCGAGCGCGGCGTGCTGGCACTCGTGCGCGCGGAGGACGCGGCGGAGGCCGGCGCGGTCGCCAGCGCCGTCGCCGCGGCGAAGCCACGCACGCCGAGCGAGCTCCCCCTGTCCCCCGACCTCGTCTTCGCCGCCCGCCGCGAGATCGGCGCGATCCGCGTCTCGGACGCGATCGCGCGCTACCTGATCGACCTCGTGAACGCGACCCGCCGTCCCGACGAATACGGCGACCCGCTCGCCAAATGGATCAGCGTCGGCGCGAGCCCGCGCGGCGGCATCGGGCTCGACCGCGCCGCCCGCGCGACCGCCTGGCTGGCCGCCCGCGACTACGTGAGCCCCGACGACGTCCGCGCCGTCGCCCACGCGGTGCTGCGGCATCGCCTCATTCTCTCCTACGACGCCAACGCGGACGGCATCCGCCCGGATCAGGTCGTCGACAAGCTCCTCGAGGTCGTCGCCGTTCCGGCGTGACCGTTTCGCTCGGAGGATCATCCATGCGGAAACTCGCCTCCCGAGCGGAAGTTCGAGCTGCTGTTCCGGCTGTACGGACCGGAGAAGCGGCTTTTCGAGAAAACGTGGACGCCGCCGGACGTCGCCTCAGTGAAGTGAGCCGCGACCAGCGCGACGGGCTCGGCACGGTGCACGTCACCGTCGCGCACCTCGCGCGCATGGAAGGGCTCGCCCGCGGCATGGGTCTGCTGCCGCGCCAGGCGCGGCGGAGCGTGCTCGCCGGACGGCACGGCTCGCGGCTTCGCGGCCGGGGTCTCGATTTCGACGAGATCCGCGCCTACGTGCCGGGCGACGATGTCCGGACGCTCGACTGGAAGGCGTCGCTCCGCGTCGGTACGCCGCAGATTCGCGCCTACACGGAGGAGCGCGACCGGCCCGCGATCTTCGTGGTCGACCAGCGCATGTCGATGTTCTTCGGGTCCGTACGCGCAATGAAGTCGGTCGTCGCTGCCGAGGTTGCGGCGCTCGGGGCGTGGATGGCGTTTCGCGCCGGCGATCGCGTGGGGGCGGTCGTGTTCGACGACGTCGACGTCCACCGCATTCGACCGCTCCGGAGCCGGGCCCGCGTCCACGAGATCCTCGGGAGCGTGGCCGCGCTGAACGGCCGGCTCTCCGCGACGCGCGCCGTCGCGCCGGATCACGGCGCGCTCGACCGCGCGCTCCGGGCGGCGTCGGCGCTCGCACCGCACGACGCGCTCGTATGCGTCGTCGGCGATTTCGCCGGCGCCGGTGACGAGACCCTCGCGCTGCTCCGCCGGCTCGCCGTCCACAACGACGTCGTGGCGGCGCTCGTCTACGACCCGCTCGGACAGTCGCTGCCGGCGGGGCAGCGCATCGTCGTGACCGGCGGCGCGCTGCAGATCGAGCTCGACGCCGGCGAGGCTCGCGTGCGGACGCCGCTGGAAGAGGCCTTCGGTGGTCGGCTTCGCGCGGTCGGCGAGCTCCTCCGCCGGAGCGGCGTGCCGATGCTGGCGCTCGACACCGCCGGCGAGACCGCGACGCAGCTCCGCCACCAGCTCGGCCGCCTCCAACGCGCCCGCGGATGAGCCGAGGATCGCGATGAACGCGGCGGCGACGGAAGCGCTGAACGGTCTGCAAGAGATCCCGCTGCCGCCGCCGGTCTCGTACCGGCCGGCGACCGTCGGGTGGGCCGTCGTCGGCGCGCTCGTGCTCGCCATCGTCGCCGACGCCGCGTCGCGCGCGTGGCGGCGCTGGCAGGCGAACGCGTATCGCCGCGCGGCGCTCCGTGAGCTGACCGCGATCGAGGCGCGCCTCGGTGCGAGCGCGACGGATGCCCGGGCCGCCGCGGAGCTCCCCGCGCTCGTGAAGCGCACCGCCCTCGCCTGCTTTCCGCGCGAGCGCGTGGCGAGCGCGAGCGAAGACGAGTGGCTCGCGTTCCTCGACCGCACGTGTCCGCCCGGCGGCTTCGTCACCGGTCCGGGCAAGCTCCTCCCGCGACTCGCGTACGCGAGCGACCGGCCGAGCGACGGCGAGCTGCGGGACCTCACGACGCTCGTCCGGCACTGGATCGAAAAGCACGATGCTCGCGCTTGAGTACCCGTGGGCGCTCGCCGCCCTCCCCCTACCGCTGCTCGTGTGGTGGTTCTTCCCGCCCTACCGCGAGGTCGTCGGCGCCGTGCGCGTTCCCTTCTTCGACGAGATCGCGCGCACGCTCGGCCTGACGCCGACCGCGGGCGCGATCGTGCGGCGGGCGACCTGGCCGCAGCGGCTGGTCGCCCCGCTCTGCTGGCTCCTCCTCGTGACCGCGCTCGCGCGCCCGCAACGGCTGGAACCGCCGATCGAGCACGTCGAATCGGCGCGCGACCTGCTGCTCGCGGTCGACCTCTCGCAATCGATGGAGGCGCGCGACTTCCGCGCGCCCGACGGGCCGTTCATCGACCGCCTCACGGCCGTGAAGCTCGTCGTCGACGACTTCATCGCGCGCCGCGCGCACGACCGGATCGGGCTGGTCGTCTTCGGCCAGGGCGCGTTCCCGCAAGCTCCCCTCACGCTCGATCACGCGAGCGTCCGCGCGCTCCTCGCGGAGACGCGGATCGGCATGGCGGGGCCGCAAACCGCCATCGGCGACGCGATCGGCATCGCGGTGAAAATGACGGAGCAGTCCAAGCAGGCCGACCGCGTGCTCGTGCTCCTGACGGACGGCAACGACACCGCGAGCCGCCTGCCGCCCGCCAAGGCCGCCGAGATCGCAAAGACGGCCGGGATCACCATCCACACCGTCGCGATCGGCGACCCGAACGGCACGGGCGAGGACAAGGTCGACCTCGGCGCGCTCGCAGCGATCGCGACCGCGACCGGCGGCCGCGCGTTCCGCGCCGAGGACCGTCGCGGCCTGGAGGAAATCTACGCGACCATCGACACGCTGACGCCCGACCGGGCGAAGCGCACCATGTTCCGGCCGCGCATCGACCTCTACTTCGTGCCGCTCGCGGCGGCGACGTCGCTCCTGGTGCTCTACCAGGCCGGTGCGCTGCTCGCCGCGTGGGTGCGGGCGCGGCGCCGACCGCCGTCGCCGGCGGCGGAAGTGAAGGCGGCCGCGTGATGAGCGACCTGCACTTCATCCGGCCGTGGTGGCTGTTGGTCGTGCCGCTCGGACCGCTGCTCGTGTGGCTCTGGCGGCACCGCGCCGATCCGCGGTCGCAATGGGCCGCCGTCATCGCGCCACATCTGCTCGACGCGCTCACCGTCGGCGGCGCGCGCGAACGACGTTGGCGCCCCATTCATCTCGTCGCGGCCGCCCTCGTTCTCGGCGGCGTCGCGATCGCGGGCCCGACGTGGCGAAAGGAGCCGCCACCGTTCGGCGGCGACGCGGCGCCGCTCGTCGTCGCGATCGACCTCTCGCAGACGATGGACGCGACCGACGTCGCCCCGACCCGGCTCGAGCGCGTGAAGCAGAAGGTACGCGACCTCGTGAAGCTCCGGCCCGGCGCACGGACCGGCCTCGTCGTCTACGCCGGCAGCGCGCACGTCGTCGTCCCGCCGGCGGAGGATCCCGCCGTCCTCGAGATCTACCTACCGGCGCTCGCGACGCGGCTGATGCCCGTCGTCGGGAAGCACGCGGGGGACGCGCTCGCGCTCGCGACGCGGCTCCTCGACGAGTCCTCGGCGACCGGCCCCGACACGATGCCGCCGCCTGCCGGCACGATTCTCTTCTTCACCGACGGCGTCGGCCAGGACGACGTCACCGCCTTCAGCGAGGCGCGCGCGAAGAGCCGTCATCAGGTGCTGCTCCTCGGCGTCGGCACGACGGAAGGCGGCCCGATCCGCGCCGCCGACGGCGGCATCGTGACCGACGCGAGCGGCCGCCCGGTACGCGCGACCTTCGACCGCACGAGCATCCAGCAGCTCGCGAAGGCCGCGGACGTGCCGGTCGCGAGCGTCACCGTCGACGACGGCGACGTGCGTTGGGTCGCGCGCCGCGCGCAGCGTCATCTCGAGGCCGGCATCCAGCGGGACGCCGAGCTCCGCTGGCACGAGTCCGGATACTGGCTGACGATCCCGCTGGCGCTCCTCGGCGCGCTCTGGTTCCGGCGCGGCTGGGTCGTGCACTGGGCCGCGGGCATCGTGGCGGCGATCGCGTTCGGCGCGACGCCCGCGCACGCGGCCGACCGGTCGATCGCGAACCTCTTCCTCACGCCCGACCAGCAGGGTCGCTGGCACTTCGAGCACGGCGACTTCGAGACCGCCGCGGCGCACTTCGAGGATCCGACGTGGAAGGGGCTCAGCTTGTATCGCGCCGAGGACTTTCGCGGCGCGCTCGCCGCGCTCGCGCGCCGCGACTCGCCGGAAGCGTTCTTCTGGATGGGCAACTGCTTCGCGCGCCTCGGCGACTGGCAGCGCGCGACGGCGGCCTATGACGAAGCGCTGAAGGCCCGTCCCGCCTTCCCCGAAGCAACCGCCAACAAGGCGCTGGTCGCGAGCCTGGCCGCGAAAGAGAAGGAAGAGGACCAAGAAGCACACGACCCGAATGCGAAGCCCGACGACGTCGTATTCGACGAGAACGGCAAGCGCGGCACGGCGGGCCAGGTCGACGCGCCGCTCCCGGCCGAGCAGACCGCGGAGCTCTGGATGCGCAGCCTCGACGTTTCCCCCGGCGACTTCCTCCAGCAGAAGTTCCGGATCCAGGCGGAGGCCGCGGCGCCCGCCGAGCCGGCGACCGAGCCGACACCGGCCGGCGAGAGCGCGCCGTGAAACGGATCGCCGCGTCCGTCGCGCTGCTCCTGGTCGTCATGGCGGTCCCCGCGGTCGCGATTGCCGACGACGCGCCGAAGACCCTCGTCCGCGCCCGCGTCGAGCCGCCGGGTCCGCTCGCCGTCGGGACGACCGTGAAGATCGTCGTGGACGCGCTCGTGACCACGTGGTTGACCGCGGGCCTCGAGCTCCCGACCCTCGACGTGCCGGATGCGTTCGTGACGCCGTCCGACGAGCAGGCAGCGAAGCTCACGGAGACGATCGACGGCGCCACGTGGTTCGGCGTCTCGCGCGTGTACCTCCTGACGCCGACGGCCGCCGGCACGCTCACGATCCCGCCGATCGCGCTCACGCTCCACGCCGGCCAAGCGCCCGGCCCGATCGAGGCGCAGACCGCACCGCTCACCGTGAGCGTAACGGCCCCCGAGCGCCCGCCCGGCGCCGAGCATGCGCTCGCGACGCGGAAGCTCGTGCTGACGCAACACCTCGATCGGAAGCCCGCCGGCATCCGCGTCGGCGACAGTATCGAGCGGACGATCAGCCTGACCGCCGACGGCGTCCGCGGCATCTTCCTTCCGCCTACGACGTTCACCGCCGTCGAGGGGCTCGCCGTCTACCCGACCGGTCCGCACGTCGACGACGTCACCGACGATCGCGGCGCGTTCAGCGG
>DAIQBH010000037.1:25646-29710 GCA_036781285.1 Thermodesulfobacteriota bacterium
CCACCCCAGCCACCACCAGGAAGGAGAGGCCCACCACGGCCCCCGCATCGACGCCGCGACGTACGTCGTGCAGACCTCCGGCCGCCATACGCTGCCGGCGATCACCGTGCAGTGGTGGAGCACCCGGACGCAGTCGCTCCAGACCGCCACCGCGGCGGCGATCGATCTCGACGCCGCCGCCAACCCCGCCGCCCGTCCGGAGCTCGCTCTTCCCGCCGACGACGACGCGAGCCTCCTCGGCCGCGCGTGGCGTAACTGGCGGAACCCGACCCTTCTCGTGATCCTCGTCGCCGCGGCCGTCGCACTCGCATGGCTGCTCGCGCCGACGCTCGCCGCGACGCGGCGCCGCGTGACCGCCGCCCGCGCCGAACGCCGCCGCCGCTGGGAAGCCTCCGAGGCCTGCGCTTTCGAGCACGTGACGGAGGCCATCGATCGCGGCGACCCCGCCGCCGTCTATCCCGCGTTGCTGCGCTGGCTGGTCCGCGCCGCGCCGCGAGAGGAGTCCGTCACGGTGGCGACCCTCGGCGCACGCGTCCGCGATCCCGAGCTCGGGCATGCGCTCGCGGCGCTCGGAGCCACCGTCTACGGACACGCCCGGGCGCCCACGTGGGACGCGCGCGACCTTGCGCGCCGACTCGGCGAGGCCCGGGCTCGCCTGCGGCACGCCGACCACGCCGCGCGCGCCGCCGGGCCATTGCCTCCGCTGAACCCCTGACACAGAACAGGAGCAAGCATGGATCGCCACGCCGCCTCGCTGACCGCGATCGTCGGGATCGTCGTCGCGTTGTCCGGGCCGCCCGCGCGCGCGCAGGACGACTGCATCGCCATCGACGACTTCGCGACCGCCACCGTCGGCGAGTTTCCGTCGAACTGGAAAGTCCGGAAGGACGCGGCCAAGTCGATCTATCGCGTCGCCGAGGAAGGCGGACGGCGCTTCCTCCGCGCGGCGTCGCGCGACCAAGGCATCCAGGCCGCCCGGGGATTCGAGTGGGATCTCGGGAAATACCCGGTGCTCCGGTGGTCGTGGCGGGCGGTCGAGTTTCCGCGCGGCGCGAACGAGCAGACCGGCGCCAACGACAGCGTGCTCGCGGTCTACCTACTCGTGCCCTACTCGCAGATCCGCGGCCCGGAGGCCGTCAAGTACGTCTGGAGCGAGAAGGTTCCCCTGGGCACCCGGCTCTCCTCGAACGGTGGGCTCACGCAGGTGCGCGTGATCGAAACCGGCAGCGCCAATCGCGATCGATGGATCGACGAACGCGTCGACGTCCGCGACGACTACCTCGCCTACTTCGAGAAGAAGGACGTCCCCAAGCCGGCCGGCATCGCGATCCTCACCGATTCCGACGACACCGGCACGAGCGCGCAGGGCGACTACGCGGGCTTCCGCGCCTGCGCCAACTGAGCGCACCGTTGCGAGAGACTTTCGCGCGGGCTGTCCTTCGACGGCGCGCGCGACGTGCTCGACGGCCCGGCGCGATCGTCGGCTGAGGCAGGTCCGACGTCCCGCTCGCCGGTCGGCGATCAGCTACGCGGAAGCCCGACAGTGCCGGTCGATCGTCGCCAGCAACGCCCCTGCGCCGACCGGCTTCCGCAGGCATTCGCGGATCCCGAGGTTCCGAGCCCGGGCGTGATCGAGATCCTCGGCGGAGAACAGCACGACGGACGTCGCCGCGATCACCGGCATCGTCCGCATCGACTCCCAGGTTTCCCAGCCGTCCATTCCGGGCATCCGGACGTCGAGCAGCACCACGCACGGTTGGAGGCCGGCGCGGAACAACGCCAGTGCTTCCAGCCCGGATCCGACCGCGACGGCCTCATATGCGCGGCGCAGAAAAAGCGCGACGACGGTGTCGCGTGTATCCTTGTAGTCGTCGACCACGAGGACACTGTGACGATGGGTCGCCGGTCCGGCAGGCCTCACGCTCGCTTGGTCACGCATGCTCCGGTCGTATCGGGCTTGGCCCGCACCACGGAAGTACGGAGCTGCCCGTACGAACTTTCCCCGCGGGCGCGCGGATCAGCAGCGAGACACGCGGAGGTCCTACGCGAGAATCGCGAGCTGGCGCGACTGCGCGACGAGCCTGCCGTCCGCCGTCCAGATCTCGCCGTCCTCCTCGAGGAATCCCTCCGAGGCGACGCGCGTCTCGAAGCGACACAGGAGAAAATCGTCGGCGTCGGCACCCGCCAGCGGGAGCGGCGCGCGGAAGTGAACCGTCAGATCCACCGTCGGAACCGGGCCGACCTCTTCCCACTCGCGCGCGACCGCGAACACGGCGGGAGGGAGCGCGTCGGCGTAGAGCGCGACGACGGCGGCATCGACCGGGCACGGCTCGGCGAGGCGCACCCATGCCGCGGAGCGCGCCGTCCTCGCTCCCGACCACGGCGTCTCCGGGATCGCCCAGCGCATCTCGAACCGATCGTGGAAGCGCGCCGCGAGCGAGCCTTCGGCCGCGCGCCACGGCCGCGCGTGCGCGAGCGGGATCGCCTCCGGCATGCAGGCGGACGGCAGGACGAGATCCCGCGAGGTGCGGCGCGGCTCCGAGAGCGCGGCGAGCGCGACCGCGACGACCCGCCCCTCCTGCACGAGCCGCGCGCTCACCGTGGAGAGCGACCGTCCGGCGCGCTCGATCGTCGTGTGGATGTCGGCGACGCCGCGCTCCGGCCGGCGCACGTAGTGGACGGTGAGCGAGCGCGGAGCGCGCGCCGGGTCGTTCGTCGCGACGACGATCGCCCGCAACAGCACCGCGGCCATGTACCCGCCGTTCGGCCCCGGCCCGATCCACCACCCGTCACCGAGCCGCGCCCGATGGTGCCCCGGCGCCACCGTCTCGATCGTCGTGTCCCGCTCGAACGTCGTCACGCGCTCTCGTCCCCCTTCGACTCGAGCCCGGCGTCGCGGAGCCGCGATTCCAGAAACTCGATGCGATCGTTCCCCCAGAATTGCTCGCCCCGGAAGAGGAAGAGCGGCACGCCGAAGACGTGGTCGGCGCGGGCCTCCTCCTGGGCGCGCTCGTACGCCTCCCGGCCCTCGCCCGCGAGGTAGTCGCGATAGGCGTCGGGGGACAGCCCGTGGTCGGCGAGCACTCCCGCGACGGCCGCGGGCTCGTCGATCTCGAGCTCCCGCCGGAAGAAGCGCGTGAATACGTCGCGGCTGTAGTCGACGAGCTTGCCGTGGCGGTCGGCGAAGAGGCCCCCGATCAGCGCCGGGGTCGAATCGTAGATCTTGCGCGGGCCCTTCAGGACGATGCCGCCCCGCAGATTGGCCCAGCGCCGCGCGTCGACGTACGAGTACTTCACCTTGAACTCGGAGTACTCGCTGCGCTCGCCCTTTCCCTTGATGCGGAGCTGGAAGGGGATCCACCGCACCCGGATCCGGTAGCGGGCTTCCAGCGCGAACGCCGGATCGAACCCGAGGAACGCGTACGGGCTCTTGTAGTCGGAGTACATCTTGAGGGTTTCGATCTCGGGGTGCATCGCGGAGGGCGATGATGGTAGTGCCCGCGGAGCAATCGCAACCCCCGCGCGGGGAAAGGACGCCACTCCCATGAGCACCGTTCGCTATGAGGTCCACGATGCCGTCGCCGTCGTCACGATCGACCGTCCCGCGGTCCGGAACGCCGTCGACGGCCCGACGGCCGCGCTCCTCGCCGACGCGTTCCGCCGCTTCGACGCCGACGACGCGCTCGCCGTCGCGGTCCTGACGGGCGCGGGCGGCACCTTTTGCGCCGGCGCGGATCTCAAGGGCGTCGCCGAGGGGCGCGGCAATCGGGTCGCGCTCGACGGCGACGGGCCGATGGGACCGTCGCGCATGCTGCTGTCGAAGCCGGTCGTCGCGGCGGTCGAGGGCCACGCGGTCGCGGGCGGGCTCGAGCTCGCGATGCTCTGCGATCTGCGCGTGGCGGCGCGCGACGCCGTCTTCGGCGTCTACTGCCGGCGCTGGGGCGTGCCGCTGATCGACGGCGGCACGGTGCGCCTGCCGCGCCTGATCGGCCAGAGCCGCGCACTCGACATGATCCTGACCGGGCGCGAAATCGGCGCGCGCGAGGCGTTCGAGTGGGGGCTGG
>DAIQBH010000037.1:29720-33528 GCA_036781285.1 Thermodesulfobacteriota bacterium
GGCGTCTCCGGCGACGAGGCGCGCCTGATGGGGCTCGCGAACCGCCTGGTCGATCCGGGGAAGGCGCTCGACGAGGCGCTCGTCCTCGCGCGCCAGCTCGCGGCCTTCCCGCAACGCTGCCTGCGGAGCGACCGCCTCTCGTCGTACCGGCAATGGGATCTCGATCTTCCCGACGCGCTCCGCGAGGAGACCCGCCTCGGGCTCGAGGTCATCCGTTCCGGCGAGACCCAGGCCGGCGCCGCGCGCTTCGCCGGCGGCGAAGGCCGCCACGGGAAATTCTAGGCGCGGGGGAACAACCCACCGGCGGCCGCTCGCACGCCCGGATCGGAGAAGCGATACACGCTCCGGTCGAGCACGTAGTGCACGAAGCCGCTCGCGAAGCCGAGCGCGAGGAGCGCCGGGACGAGCGACGACGTACGGAGCGCCTCCGCGAATGCGCCGAAGATCCACTGCCCGTACGTCGTGCTGCCGTCGAAGCTGGCCTCGACCTCGAAGAACGGCAGCAACAGTACCGACGCGACGACGAGCCCGAAGAGGACGACCCGGCCGCGCGCGGGTGCGGCCGTCTCGGACGCGAGGCCGGTAGCCACGATCCAGTGCTGCGACGTCCACACGACGAGGAAGAGGAACGGGCTCCGCGCGTGCAGCGCCAGAGCGACCATCGCCGCGAGGCCGAGCACGTAGAGCACCCGCGGCGGTGAGCGGCGCGGCCCCCGAAGCTCCGTGAACAGCATCGCCAGCGTGAGGGCGACGAGCACGAGGGTCGCGACGCCGCGGATGCCCCTCTCCGCGTTCGCGACGAGCGCCGGTGCGAGCCATCCGTCGACCCAGCGTTCCTGATACGCGACCGAGCCCACGAGGACGTCGGCGACCACGACCAGCACGCCCCCGACCCCGAGCGCGAAGAGGCGATCGAAGGTCCGCACGCGCGCGTCGCCGCCGACCCGGGTACGGTACAGCGAGAGCGCCCCGAAATGCTGGGCGGCGAAGTGCTGGGCCGCGAACCCGTAGTCGATGATCGCGAGGAGCACGAAACGCTCTTCACGCCGGAGCGGCAGCGCGTCGTCGGGCGGCAGCAGGACCGCGAAGCACGCGGCGGTGACGAGCAACGGCAGCACGACGAAGCGCACCGGTTGCGTTCGGAGGAACGGACGATACGCCGCCGTCCCCCACGCGACGTACATGCTCGAGACACGATGCCCGATCCAGAAGAGCGCCGTGAGCGCGAAGTACGCGACGTCGAGCGGACTGCCGTCCGCCTCGCCGTGTCGCAGCGACAGCCAGAGCACCACGGGCACGAGCCAGACCGCGGAGAGCATCCACACGCCGTCCCACCCGGGACCCCGCACCCAGGGCGATGGCAGCGCGACGATCGATGATCCGCGGCTCACGAGCGCGCGCTCGTCACGTCCCGCCCTTGCCGGCGCCGAGCAGCGTGTGCATGTGGCGGGCGATCATCGCCTCCTCGTCGGTCGGGACGATCCACGCGGAGACTCGGCTGCCGGCAGTGGAGATCCGCGCCGCGTGCGAGTCGTTCGCGGCCGAGTCGAGCTCGAGCCCGAGCCATGCCGACGCCGCGCAGATCCGACGACGGATCTCGGCGGAGTGCTCGCCGATCCCGGCCGTGAACACCAGCGCGTCGAGACCGCCGAGGACGGCGGCGAGCGCGCCGATGTGCTTCGCGGCCTGGTACACGAAGTAGTCGACGGCGAGCCGCGCCGCGGGGTCGTCGTTGCCGGCGAGCTGCCGCATGTCGTTGCTGATCCCGGAGATGCCGAGCAGTCCCGACTGCTCGTAGAGAATCGCCTCCACCTCCGCGGCCGTGCGGCCCATCGTCTGGAAGAGATGCAGGATCACGCCGGGATCGAGCGCGCCGGGCCGCGTGCCCATGCAGAGGCCGTCGAGCGCCGTGAACCCGAAGGTGGTGTCGATGCTCCGGCGCCTTTTCAGCGCGCAGAGGCTGGCACCGTTGCCGAGATGCGCGACGATCACGCGTCCGTCCGCGACGTCGGGCGCCACCGCAGGCAACACCGACGCGACGTACTCGTACGACAGCCCATGGAAGCCGTAGCGCTCGATGCCCGCGTCGCGGATCTCGCGCGGCAGCGGGACGAGGGTCGTCACCGCCGCACGCCCACGGTGGAAGCTCGTGTCGAAGCACGCGACCTGCGGCACGCCCGGCACCCTCGCGGCGACGGCGGCGATCACGTCGAGATTGTGCGGCTGATGGAGCGGCGCCAGCGGCACGAGCGCGCGCAGGTCGGCGAGCACCGTGGGGGTCACGACGCACGGGGCGGCGTACGCCGCCCCGCCGTGCACCACGCGATGACCGACGCCGGCGACCCGCGACCCGCCGTACCGCTCGTCCACCCATCGCATCACGTGCTCGACGGCGGCACGCCCGTCGACGGCGGGCGGCGCGAGCGCCGTGTCGGCGAGCACCACACCGGTCCCGTCCTTCACCGCGAGCCGTGGCGCCGCTCCGATGCCGTCGATCTGGCCGCGGGCGTCGAGCGGCCACGCCGTGTTTCCCCCCACGCGATAGACGCCGAACTTGAGGCTCGACGAGCCGGCGTTCAGGACGAGCGCGCAGTTCCCGGGCGACGTCTCCACGCCCCGAGGCATGACACCATCCGCCGCCCGTCGCTACCCGCCGGCCGGCGACGGCTCCGCCGCGCTCGGCTCGCCCTGGAGCTCGCCGACGAGGCCGCGCACGCTCTCGTCGTCGGGTACGACGGTGGCCAGCCGGCGCGCGTAGTCGAGCGCGGCGTCGCGGCGGCCGGCGTCGCGCTCGAAGGCGGCGAGCGCGGAGAGCAGCGACGGGTCGAACGGCGCGCGCGCGAGCGCCGCCGCGAGGACGGCCGTCGCCTCGTCGGCGCGACCGGTGGATTGGAGCGCCACGCCGTAGACGTACGCGAAGCGGACGTTCGCGGGCTGCGCCTCCGCCGCCCGGCGGAGCAGCGGCAGTGCGTCGGCCAGCCGCTGCTCGCGCACGCGCTGGAGGCCGAGCGCGTGGAGGAGGCTCGGATCGTCCGGCGCCGCCGCGAGTCCCTCGGCGATCACGGCGGCGGCGTCGGCGTCGCGGCCGGCGGCGCGGTGGAGGTCGGCGAGGTTCACGTACGCCGGGATGAAGCCGGGGTCGCGCGCGAGCGCGGCGCGATACTCGGCGGCGGCCTCGACCGCGTCGCCGCGCTCGGCCGCGACGATGCCGAGATTGAGGTGCGACTCGGCACGCTCGGCGACCGCGCGCTCCGAGGCGACGTACTCGTCGATCGCGCGCCGGCCGATCTCGGCGAGCGCTTCCGGGAGCGCCGCGGGCGGCAAGGCGGCGAGCACCCTCCCCGCCTTCACGCGCACCCCCTTCACGGCGTCGCCCGCGACGCCCGCCGCGAGCGGCGCGCGAGTCTGCGGCGGCAAGCCGAGGACGGCATCGAGCGCCGCGGCGCGGACGAGCGCATTGCCGTCGGCGAGCGCCGTCCGCACCGCGGCGAGCGTCGCGGGGCTCGGGTAGCGCTCGAGCTCCGCTGCCGCCGTCGCGCGCGCGATCGCGGGCTGGCTGTCGTCGGCGAGCAGCGCGCGCAGCTTCTCGGCCGCACCGGGCGCGCCGCTGCGTCCGGCCGCGAGCGCGGGACCGAAGGTCTGGAACCCCTTTCGCGTCGGCCCGAACCATTCCTCGATCGCGGCCGCGGCCCATGGGGCGTCGCGATCGGCGTGACACCCGTTGCACGCGTTCGGCGTTCCGTCGCGCACCGTCAGATCCGGGCGCGGCACGCGCAGCGAGTGGTCGTGGCGCGGGTCGACGATCATG
>DAIQBH010000037.1:33538-33766 GCA_036781285.1 Thermodesulfobacteriota bacterium
GTCCGCGTCGGCATGTGGCACGCCACGCACGCCGCCGCCGGCGATCCGTCGGCGTGGCGATGGTGCGCCGCCGTGTCGTACGACCCCGCCGAGTGACATTGCGCGCAGACCGCGTTGCCGGCGGCGCGGAGCCGGCCGGAGTGCGGCTGGTGACAGACGCTGCACGTGACTCCACGCGCGTACATCTTGCTCTGCACGAACGAGCCCCAGGTGTAGACCTCGTCGTGC
>DAIQBH010000038.1:0-33513 GCA_036781285.1 Thermodesulfobacteriota bacterium
ACGAGGAGCGTGCGCCGCCGGCCGAGCCGATCGCCACCGAGCGTGACGAGGAGCGATGCGGTCGCACCGCCGGCGAGGCCGGCCGCGACGACGCCGCCGAGCATCGCGGGGTCGAGCCCGACGGCCGCGAGGTGGAGTCCGAGGAGGACCCCGATCATGCCGACGCCGACCGCCCGCACGAAGGCGGTCGCGAAAAGGATGCGGCGGTCGCTCACCCGCCGCGCGGGAGCTGATCGAGGGCTTTCCGGACGCCGGACGCGAGCGCGTCGAGACGTCCCACGCCCCAGAAGCTCACGAACGTCACGCGCGGCTCGGCGCGGCCGGACTCCTCGTGGATGCCGACGACGCCGATCCGGCTCTCGCGGAGCGCGTGGATCACCGGTGGCACCTCGGCGGGGCGCAGCATGAGCTCGCCGGCGACGGCCGCGCGCTCGTCCGTCCCCTGGAACGCGGCCCACGAGGTCGGGCTCATCGTGGTGCCGAGATCGAGCCCGAGATCGGTGACGCGGAAGTCGGGACGCGCGATCGTGGCGCGATAAACCTGGCCGTCGTGCTCGCCGCGCGTCCCGAGGGTCGCGTCGAGGCGGTCGACGTCGAGATCCGACCGGGCGTCGCCGGCCGAGCCCTTCGTCGGCCGGAGGGCGCGGGCGCGCACGATCGCGTCGAGGACGTCGCGAACCCCGCGTGCGAGCGCGAGCTCGTTGCCGACGCCGACGAAGTGGACGAACGTGATGCGAGGGTCCTCGCCGACGAAGTGCGGATGGATGCCCGTCGGCTCGAGGCCGGCGTTGGCGAGCGCGGTGACGACCGCCTGGAGCTCGTCGCTCGCAACCGGCATCGTGCCGCGGAGCAGCGCACCGCTCGCGTGATCACGGAAGCCGACCCAGCCCGCGAGCCCCATGCGCGGCGTGATCGGAAAGCCGTCGAGCGCGACCTTGAGGTCGCCGCGCGGCTTCGTGATGCGGAACACGCCGTCCGGCATGACGGCGCCGGTGAGCCCGGTCGCCTCCTCGATGGCCTTCGTGTCGAGGCCGGCGGCCGGCGCGGCCATGACGGACGTGCTCGGGACGATCGTGACGGGAGGCGGCGGCGTTCCCGCGGGTACCGGAACGGTCGGCGCGGCGGCGGCGGGTGCGGCCATCGCGCCGACGGGCGCGCCCTTCGTCGCGAGCACGCCCGCGGTTTTCGCCGGCGGGTTGGCTCGCGCGGCCGCATCGACGTTCGCCGTCGCATCGACCTGTGCCGTCGCGTCGACGTCCAACGACGCATCCTTGGCCTTCGTCAGCAGACCGCAGCCCGCGAGCGCCCCGAGCGCCATCACCACCAGCCTCCGCATGGACGACCCTCCCCCGCGCCGCACCTTAGGCGATTCGGGGACGGGGATGCCAGCGCTCGCCGACTCGCGTCGGTCCGGGCCATCGTCGGTTGACCCGTGTCGGCGCGTGTGGCCTTTGTGCTGTCCGCATGGCGCGCCTGCAGGTGGGAGTGGAGACGACGTGCACCGCGCCCCTGTGGGTCGAGCGGCTCGGCATGCGCATGGCGAAGCTCGCCGGCGCCGACAGCCTGCTGCTCCCGGACCACTACATCGGCTTCGTGCCGAGGGCGTTCTGGAAGCCGGAGTACACGCCGGCCGCCAAGATGGTGCCGTCGACCGACGCGTTCTTCGATCCGTTCGTGATGCTCGGGATGATGGCGACGCGCTACCGCGGCATGCGCATCGGGACCGGCGTCACCGAAGCGTTCCGCCGCCATCCCGTGACGCTCGCGCAGGCCTTCGTCACGATCGACCACATGACCAAGGGCAAGGCGATCCTCGGAATCGGGAACGGCGAGCGCGAGAACACCGAGCCCTACGGCATGCCGTTCACGCGTCGGGTCGGGCGGCTCGAAGAGGCCCTGACCGTGATGAAGCTTCTCTTCGAGAGCCGGGGCGAGCCCGTGACTTTCGACGGTCCGACCTGGCGCCTCAAGAACGCGCTCTTCGCCACCCCTCTCTACAAGGGGAAGCCGCCGGCGACCTGGATCGCCGCGCACGCGCCACGCATGCTCGGGCTCACGGGGCGCTTCGGCGACGGCTGGTACCCGACGCAGAAGATGACCGCCGCCGAGTACGCGGAGAAGCTCGGCGTGATCCGGGCGGCGGCTCTCGCGGCCGGCCGGCGGTTCGACACGTTCGAGCCGGCGTTGCAGATCCAGGTCGCGCTCGGCGCGGGCCGCCGGCAGGTGCTCGAGTCGTTGATGAAGGTGAAGCCCGCGACCGCGCTGACGCTCTTGCTCGCGGGCGCCGTCTGGAAAAAGCACGGCCTCACGCATCCGCTCGGCGAGCACTTCGAGGGCTTCGCCGACATCGTGCCGAACGAGGTGCCGCTCCAGGCATTCGCCGACGCCGAGAAGTACGTGACGCCGGAGCTCCTCGGCGACGGGCTCTGCTGCGGCACGGTCGACGAGGTGGTCGCCGACATCCGGCCTCTGTTGGGCGCCGGCCTGAAGCACGTCGTGATGTGGAGCGTGGGGCCGCTCGCGAGCGGCGGCAGTCCCGCCGACATGATCCGGCAGACGCAGCTCATCTGGAAGCTCAAGAAGCTCCAGGCCGGGACGACGAGCTGACATGAGCGGACGCACGCTGCTCACGGGCGCGACTGGAACGGTCGGCCACGCGATTGCCCGCGCGCTCCTGGCCGAAGGCCGCGCGGTCCGCGCGCTCGTCCGCGACGTCGAACGCGCGCGCGAGCTCGTCCCGGATCGCGTGGAGCTGATGGCGGGTGACGTCACCGACGCGGCGTCGGTGCGGCGCGCCGTCGCCGGGTGCGACGTCGTCTACCATGCGTCCGGACTGCCGGAGCAGTGGCTGCCCGATCCGGGTACGTTCCGGAAGGTCAACTACGAGGGCACGCGCCACGTGCTCGAGGCCGCGCTCGCGGAGAACGTCCGGTCCTTTCTCTACACGAGCACGATCGACGTGTTCGTGATGCCGCCGGGCGAGCCGTTCGACGAGTCGCACCTGGATCCCCAGCCGAAGGCGACGGCCTACGAGCGCTCGAAGCAGGAGGCCGACCGGCTCGTCGCCGCCGCGCTCGAGCGCGGCCTCCCCGCGCGGTTCCTTCATCCCTCCGGCGTGTACGGGCCCGCGCCCGTCACGACCGGCGTCAACGACTTCTTGCGCCGGCTCGCCCGCGGCGAGATCCCGATGCTCCTACCGGGCGGCATGCCGGTCGTGTTCGCGGCGGACGTCGCGCGCGGGCATCTTCTCGCGGAGCAGAAGGCGCCGGTCGGGGCGCGCTACATCCTGAGCGAGTCGTATCTGACGCTCCAAGACGTGGCGCGCGCGGTGCACGCGCAGGTTCCGGCGTCGCGGATTCCCGCCATCCTGCCACGGTGGGTGGCGCGCGCGGTCTCCACCACGGGCGAGCTCTGGGCGAAGTTCAGCGGGATGGCGCCGCTCATTCCGAGCGGGCAGCTGCACTTCCTGACGACGGAGGCGCACCCCTCGGCGCTGAAGGCGCGGCGCGAGCTCGGGTGGGAGCCGACGTCGTTCGCCGACGGCCTCCGCATCACGCTCGCCGATCTGAAAGCGCACGGCGCGATCTAGTCCCCACGAGGGAGCTCTCCCTCGCCGTCCATCGGGTCAGCGGGTCGCTTCGACGACGTGCCCCCACGTCGCGAGATAGCGCGCAACCAGCGGGAAGCGCCCGAAGCGGATCTGGATGAAGCCGGCGTGTGCGAACGCGTCGGCGAGCTCCGCGCGCGTGTAGAGGTTCGACTCCCACCAACGCCCGATGAGGACGCGGGTCAGAGGGTTCCGGCGCGTGACGAACAGCACGAGCGTCCCGCCCGGTCGGAGACGCGCCCGCAAGCCCGTCAACGCCTCCGCGAATCGGTCGCGCGGTACGTACTCGAGCATCGATGCCGTCACGACGAGGTCGTAGTCGCGCCAGGACGGAGGCAGCGCGTCGAGAGCGAGCACGTCGGCCTCGACGAGCGCGACGTTCGCGAGGCGCCGCCGATCCCGGGCCGAGCGCAGCCGGTCCAGCATCGCGGGCGTGAGGTCGAACGCGTCGAGCGCCGCGAGCGGCGCGCCACGGCGCGTGGCCGCGTCGTGGACGGCGAAGGTGAGGGCTCCGGTGCCGCACCCCGCTTCGAGCACGCGCAGCCCGGGACGCCGCAGGAGGGGGGACGCGTGGAAGTACGCGCGGAGCCCCTGGGGATACAGCACGAAGCGGATGAAGCGCGCGTAGGCATCCGGGCGTTCCGTATAGAGCCGCCGCGCGTCGGGGCTGAGAGCCACGCCGCTGGCTAGCGCAATCCGTACGGTGCTGGAACCGTCGGAGCGTCCCGGCTAGAACCGGTCGCCTCCACGCCGCGACGAAAGGAAGCCCGTCATGATCAATCCCCCGCCGCCCGATCTCTTCGGTACGTCCGAGCACGAGCTCTTCCGGCAGACCGTCCGCAAGTTCGTGCAGGAGGAGATGCTGCCGCGCGCGCGCGAGTTCGATCAGAAGGGCCGCTTCGACAAGGCGCTCTACCAGCGGATGGGCGAGCTCGGGATGCTCGGCCTGCGGTACGACCCGAAGTGGGGCGGCGCGGGTCTCGACTGGTCGTACACGGCGGTGATGTTCGAGGAGCTCGCGCAGTGCGACAACGCGGGCGTCACCATGGGCATCAGCGTGCAGACCGACATGGCGACGCCGTCGCTGCACCAGTTCGGGAGCGACGAGCTCCGGAGCCGCTACCTCGTGCCCGCCGTGAAGGGCGAGATGGTGGCTGCGATCGCGGTGACCGAGCCCGACGCCGGCTCGGACGTGGCCGGCATCAAGACGCGCGCGGTGCGCGACGGCGACGACTGGGTCATCAACGGCAGCAAGATCTACATCACGAACGCATCGACCGCCGACTGGCTCTGCCTTCTCGCCATCACCGATCCCGACGCCGGGTACGGCGGCTACTCGCAGATCGTCGTGCCGACGGACTCGCCGGGGTTCACGTACCAGCTGCTCGACAAGATCGGGAACTGGGGCTCGGACACCGGGCTCCTCTTCTTCGAGGACGTGCGGGTGCCGGTCGCGAATACGATCGGCGAGATCGGGCGCGGCTTCCAGCAGCAGATGATGCAGTTCCAGGACGAGCGTCTCATCGCGTGCATCAGCTCGAACGCGGCGTCGGAGTCGCTGTGGGAGCAGACGCGGAAGTACTGCGAGGACCGGATGGTCTTCGGGAAGCCGCTCAGCAAGATGCAGGTCACGCAGTTCAAGTTCATCGAGATGTTGACGCAGATCGTCGCGGCGAAGGAGCTCACCTACGCCTGCGTCCGGAAGCGCATGCGCGGCGAGGACGCGACGAAGGAAATCTCGATGGCGAAGCTCTTCACCGGGCGCATGGCCCGCATGGTCGCGGATCACTGCATCCAGTTGCACGGCGGCTTCGGCTACATGAAGGAGAGCGTCGCGGGGCGGGCGTTCGTCGACACGCGGTTGATCTCGATCGGCGGCGGCGCCGACGAGGTGATGATCCACTACCTCGCCAAGATGCTGGGCTTCTAGTCGATTTCGCCCCCGTGCGGTCGGCGCTCCGCGCCGATCCTCCGATGGGCCTCGCAGCCCGGGTTCAACCCAGGCTGCTCGTGATCGGGCCGGCGCAGATGTGCTAGGCGCGGGCGGCGACGGCTTCCGCGGCCGTCGCCTTCGCCCACGCGTAGTCGGGCTTGCCCGTCGGCGCGCGCTTGATCGCGTCGACGAAGACGAAGGCGCGCGGCAGCTTGTAGCGCGCCAGGTCGGCGCCGGCGGTCTCGCGGAGCTCCTCGTCCGTCGCGGTGACGCCCGGACGGAGCGCCACGACGGCGGTCACCTGTTCGCCCCAGCGCTCGCTCGGGGTCCCGGTGACGAGCACGTCGTAGACGGCGGGGTGGCGCTTCAGCGCCTGCTCGACCTCTTCGGCGAAGATCTTCTCGCCGCCGCTGTTGATGCACACGGACTCGCGGCCGAGGACCTTGATGGTGCCGTCGTCGTTGCGATGAGCGCGGTCGCCGGGAATGGCGCAGCGCACACCGCCGATCGTCGGATAGGTCTTTCGCGTCTTGGCCTCGTCGCCGAGGTAGCCGAGCGGGATGTGACCACTGCGCGCCAGCCAGCCGATGGCGACGTCGTCGTCCGGGAGCCGGCGGGTGAGATCACCGTCGACGACGAAGGTGTGCTGGAGGTCCATGGTGAAGCCGCCGCCCACGCTGCCGCTCGCCGACGTGAAGCTGGCACCTTGGGCGCCGGTTTCCGACGCACCGAAGCCGTCGGCGATCATGATGCCGGGGAGCAGCTCGAGGAATGCCTGCTTGAGCGCGGGCGAGAAGATGGCGCCGCCGGAGCCCACCACCTTCAGCGATTCGGGCGCGTACTGGCCCGTGCGGAGCTGGTCGACCAGAGGCCGGGCGAACGCGTCGCCGACGATCGTCAGCGAAAAGACCCGTTCGCGCTCGATCGTCCGCCAGATGTCGTCGGGGTCGAGACGGCGCGTCTCGGATTGGACCACGACGGTACCGCCGGCATGCAGCGTGATGAAGGCGGTCCAATGTCCGGCGCCGTGCATGAACGGCGGCGCGGGCAGGGTGCGGTTGAGGTCGCCGTACTGCGCGCGGGCGACGACCTCGTCGATGCTCTTGATCGGGTCGGGCTGGCCGGGCACGCGGCCGCCCATCGCGGCGTAGAAGATGTCGGCCTGTCGCCAGAGCACGCCTTTCGGCATGCCCGTCGTCCCGCCGGTGTAGACCATGTAGAGGTCGTCGTCGGTGGTGGTGATGCCGAGCGGGGCGTCGGACGTCGCGGCGAGCGCTTCTTCGTAGTCGCGCGCGCCGGGGAGGAGCGGAGCTCCGCTGCCGTCGTCCACCTGGAGCAACAGCGCCAAGGGCGGGAGCTTCGGCAGGATCCGTCCCAGCATGTCGGCGAAGCTGCCGCCGAAGATCATCGCGCGCGGGCCGGCGTCGCGGAGGAGATACAGGAGCTCGTCCTCGACGTAGCGATAGTTGACGTTGAACGGGACGGTGCGCGCCTTTGCGGCGCCGACCATGGCCTCGAGGTACTCGTGGCCGTTGTAGAGATAGAGCCCGACGTGATCCTGGCCGGACTCCCAGGGTGCGAGCGCGTCGCGCTCGCGCCGGCAGCCGAGGCCGGCGTCGGCGAGGAGGCGGGCGAGGCGTCGGCTCCGGCTCCCGAGCTCGCCCCACGTGAGGCGGCGCGTCGCGGTCACGATCGCCTCGCGATCGGGAATCGACGCGGCGATCGCTTCGTTGAGGTCGGCGAGCGTGAAAGCCATGGCGAGAAGCCTGGACATCAATATTGAAACATGTTTCAAATATCAATCGATGCCCTCGCGGCCCCGTTTCGACGTCTCCCGCCTCCGTACCGACGACGGTGTGCCGAAAGCGCGGCTCGCGGCGAGTCAGCTGCGCCGCCATCGCCGCATCGTCGACGCGGTGATCGAGCTCGCGGAGAAAGGCGGGTTCGAAGGCGTTCGGCTGCGCGACGTCGCCGAAGTCTCGGAAGTCGCGCTGGGCACGCTCTACAAGTACTTCCACAGCAAGGAAGACATCCTGCTCTTCGCGCTCACCGAGGAGCTCGAGAAGCTCGAGACCGCGATGGCGACGCATCCGGTCGACGGCAAGTCCGCGCTCGCGCGCGTGACCCGGTTCTTCGAGCGCGCCACACGCGGCATGACGTACCGCCCGCAGTTCGCGCGCGCGATGCTGCGGGCGATGGCGTCGGGCGACGCGCAGGTGTCGTCCAAGGTCGCCGGGTTCCATTCGCGCATGACGCGGCTCATCGTCGCCGCGGTCCGCGGCAAGCCCGTGGACCTCAGCCGCGAGCTCTCGGGCGCGACCAGCACCGAGCGCGAACGACAAGTCGCCTTCATCTTGCAGAACGTCTGGTTCGCCGCGCTCATCGGCTGGGCCGGTGGCCTGCATCCCACGCGTGACATCGTGGCCCCCGTCCGCACGGCGGCCGCGCTGATGCACACCAAATCCTCCGAGGACTGAGGACGACATCCATGGCAGAGACGGAAGCGGGGCGCCTCACCGCGGCGCACACGTTGGAATATCCCTACCGGCGATCGGTCGGACCGGTGCTGGGCGCGTTCTTTTCGGCGCTCACCGAGCAGAGGATCGTCGGCGTGAAAGCGCGCGACGGACGCGTGCTCGTGCCGCCGGTCGAGTACGATCCCGAGACGGGCGAGTCGATCGACGAGATCGTGCCCGTCGGCCCGGGTGGCGTCGTGACGACGTGGGCGTGGGTCGAGAAGCCGCGGCCGAAGCATCCGCTCGACAAGCCGTTCGCGTGGGCGCTCGTGAAGCTCGACGGCGCCGCGAGCGGGATGCTGCACGCGGTGGACGCCGGCAGCGCCGCGAAGATGCGCACGGGCATGCGCGTCACGCCGCGCTGGAAAGACAAGCCCGAAGGCAACATCCACGACATCGTATGTTTCGAGCCAGAGGCTCGCTGATCGAGCCGAAGGCTCGTCGAATAGCCCGCGGAGAAACCATGAGCGAGATCACCAACATCATGACGCCGATCCGGCTCGACTACACGTACACGGCCGGACGCGCGACGCAGCGGTTCCTCCTCGGCATGGCCGAGGGCCGCATCCTCGGGCAGCGCTGTCCCGAATGCAGCAAGGTCTACGTGCCGCCGCGCGGCGCGTGCCCGAAGTGCGGCGTGCCGACGACCGACGAGGTCGAGGTGACGGGGAAGGGGACGATCACGACGTTCTGCATCGTCCGCATCCCGTCCGACGTGCTCTCGGTGCCGCCGCCCTTCACGTGCGCGCATGTGCTGCTCGATGGCGCCGACCTGCCGTTCTTCGGACTCATCCAGGAGTGCGACTTCGACAAGGTCCGCATGGGCATGCGGGTCGAGGCAGTCTGGGCGCCGAAGGAAGAGATCGCGGCGACCTTCGAGAGCATCCGCTACTTCCGGCCGATGGACGAGCCCGACGCCGACTACGACAGCTACAAGGAGCATCTCTAATGCGGGACGTTGCGGTCGTGGCCTTCGCGCAGTCGAACAACGTCCGGCGCGAGACCTCGGGGAACGAGGTCGAGATGCTCATGCCGATCCTCCAGGAGGCGAAGGCGATCGCCGGCCTGAAGGGTCGCGACATCGGGTGCACGGTCTCCGGAAGCTGCGATTACCTCGCCGGTCAGCCGTTTGCGTTCGTGAGCGCGCTCGACGCGGTCGGCGCATGGCCGCCGATCGTCGAGTCGCACGTCGAGATGGACGGCGCCTGGGCCTTCTACGAGGCGTGGGTGAAGATCCAGACGGGCGAGGCCGATTCGGCGCTGATCTACTCGTTCGGCAAGTCGTCGATGGGCGACTTGCCGGAGGTGCTGACGATCCAGCTCGACCCGTACTGCACGGCTCCCCTCTGGCCCGACTCGATCTCGCTCGCGGCGCTCCAGGCGCGGGCGTACCTCGAGGCGACGGGCAAGACCGAGGCCGATCTCGCCGCCGTCGCGGCGCGCAACCGGCGGGCGGCCGCGAAGAATCCGAAGGCGTACCTGCGGGACTCCGCCGATCCGGCGGCGCTGCTGAAGAATCCGTATCTCGTCGCGCCGCTGCGGAAGCACGATTGCCCGCCCATCACGGATGGCTGCGCCGCGATCGTCCTCGCCTGCGGCGACCTGGTGAAGAAGAGCAGGCAGAAGCCGGTGTGGATTCGCGGCATCGATCATCGCATCGAGCCGCACGCGCTCGGCGTCCGCGACCTCGCGAAGTCGCCCTCGACGAAGCTCGCGGGCGAGAAGGCGGGCGTCGGGAAGGGCAAGATCGATCTCGCCGAGCTGCACGCGCCGTTCACGCACCAGGAGTTGATCCTGCGCGAGGCGCTCGGGATCGGCGACGACGTGAACGTGAATCCGTCGGGCGGTGCGCTGGCCGCGAACTCGATGATGGTCGCGGGCCTGGCGCGGATCGGCGAGGCGGCGACCCGTCTCGCGAGCGGCGCCGGCAAACGTGGCGTCGCGCACGCGACCTCGGGTCCGTGCTTGCAGCAGAATCTCGTCTGCGTGTTGGAGGCCGACTAATGGCAGAGCGTTGCGCAGTCATCGGGGTCGGTCAGACCAAGCACGACGTCAAGCGCACGGACGTGTCGCTTCCAGGTCTCCTGCGTGAGGCCGTCGATCGCGCGTTCGTCGACGCGGGCGTGACCTGGAAAGACATCGACGCCGTCGTGATCGGGAAGGCCCCCGACATGTTCGAGGGCACGATGATGCCCGAGCTCTACCTCGCCGACGCGCTCGGCGCGGCGGGGAAGCCGATGATTCGGGTCCACACCGCGGGTAGCGTCGGCGGGTCGACGGCGATCATCGCCGCGAACCTGATCCAGGCCGGCATCCACGAGCGCGTGCTGACCGTCGCGTACGAGAAGCAGAGCGAAGGCAACGCGATGTGGGCGCTCACGGTCCGCATCCCGTTCCAGCAGGCGATCGTCGCGGGCGCCGGCGGCTACTTCGCGCCGCTGATCCGCGCGTACATGCGGCGGTCGGGCGCCCCGGAGGACACCGGCATCAAGGTCGCGCTCAAGGATCGCATCAACGCGGCGAAGAACTGGACCTCGCACCTCGTCTTCCCGGACGTGACGTACGAGATGATCGAAGGCTCGCCGATGCTGTGGGACCCGATCCGCTACATGGAGACGTGTCCCTCGTCCGACGGCGCGTGCGCCATGGTGCTCGCGAGCGACTCCGCGGCGAAGAAGGCGAAGAACACGCCGGCGTGGGTCCACGGGACGGCGATGCGGAGCGAGCCGACCATGTTCGCGGGGCGTGATCTCGTGAACCCGCAGGCGGGGCGCGACTGCGCCGCCGAGCTCTACAAGAAATCCGGCATCAGCAATCCCCGGAAGGAGCTCGACGCCGCCGAGATCTACGTGCCCTTCAGCTGGTTCGAGCCGATGTGGATGGAGAACCTCGGGTTCGCGCCCGAGGGGGAAGGTTGGAAGATGACGCAAGAAGGCGCCACCGCGCTCGACGGCGACATGCCGATCAATCCCTCGGGAGGCGTGCTCTCGTCGAACCCGATCGGCGCGTCCGGGATGATCCGCTTTGCGGAGGCGGCGCTCCAGGTGCGCGGCCTCGCCGGCGAGCACCAGGTTCCGGGCGCCAAGAAGGCGATGGGTCACGCCTACGGCGGCGGCTCGCAGTTCTTCGCGATGTGGATCGTGGGAAGCGAGCGCCCGTAAGGGCGGCGGGCGATGAAGTTCTGGCAGTCCCTCACGTTCTCCGACCCCGGCGAGCTGCTCACGCTCGCGAAGCTCGCCGAGCAGGTCGGATTCCACGGGGTGTTCCTCTCGGAGCACGTCTTCTTCCCGGAGAGCCTGAGCTCGAAGTACCCGTACACGGCGGACGGCACGCCGCTCTTCACGGCCGAGACGCCGTGGCTCGACCCGTGGGTGCAGGTCGGCGCGATCTCCGCCGTGACGACGCGCCTGCGCTTCGTGACCGGCGTCTACATCCTGCCGCTCCGCCACCCGCTCGAGGTCGCGAAATCCGTCGCCACGGCCGCGGTCCTATCGAACGATCGCGTCGGGCTCGGCGTCGGCGCCGGCTGGATGCGGGAGGAGTTCGAGATCCTCGGCCGCGAGTTCAAGGCGCGCGGCAAACGGATGGACGAGCAGATCGAGGTCATCCGGAAGGTGTGGGCCGGCGGGATGGTCGAGCACCACGGCCGGTACTACGACTTCCCGCGCCTCCAGATGTCGCCCGCGCCGCGCGTGGCGCCGCCGATCCTGATCGGTGGGCAGAGCGACGCGGCCTTCAAGCGCGCGGCCCGCATCGGCGACGGCTGGGTCGGGTCGGGGCACGCGCCCGATCAGGTGCTCGGGGTGATGCAACGCCTGAACGGCCTGCGTCGCGAGTACGGGCGCGCGAACGTGGCGTTCGACGCGATCCTCGTGCTGAGCGGGCCGCCGACGCTCGAGGACCTGAAGCGTTTCGAGGACGCGGGGGTCACGTCGCTCGTCAGCTGGCCGTTCCTGTTCACCTGCGGGCCGCAGGCGTCGATGGACGACAAGCGCCGTTATCTCGAGACGTACGCGAACGATTTCATCGCCAAGTTGAGCTAGGCGGGCTAGGCGATCGAGAGGGCACATGAGCGAGCCGGCGCTGCTGTACGAGAAAGAGGGGCATGTCGCGACCCTCACCATGAATCGGCCGGACGTGCGGAACGCGCTCAACGCGGAGATGCTCTGCCGGCTCGCCGACGCGTGGCAGGACGTGAACGACGACCCGAACGTCCGGGTCGCGATCCTGACGGGGGCGGGTGACCAGGCGTTCTGCGCCGGCGCCGACCTCGACCGCCTCGTGCGGATGATGCAGGGTGCGCGTCCGCCCGAGACCGACTACGACCGCCGGATCATCGAGGACGTGCCCATCATTTATAAGGGGCTGCTCCGGAACTACGAGGTCGTGAAGCCCATCATCGCGGCGGTGAAGGGGTTTTGCGTCGCCGGCGGCAGCGAGATCCTCCAGACGACCGACATCCGGATCGCCGCCGAGGACGCCCGATTCGCGATCGCCGAGGTGAAGCACGGGCTTTTCCCGATGGGCGGCTCGACCGTGCGCCTCGCCCGCCAGATCCCGTTCTGTCAGGCGATGGAGATTCTCCTGATGGGCGAGCAGTTCTCGGCCGCCGACGCGCTCCGCATCGGGCTCGTCAATCGAGTCGTGCCCGCCGCCGGGGTGATGGCCGAGGCGAAGCGTTGCGCCGAGGTGATCGCGCGGAACGGCCCGCTGGCGGTGCAAGCCGTCAAGAAGTCGGTGCTCGCGGGGCTCGGCCGCCCCACGGCCGAAGCGCTCGATATCGAGCAGCAGCTCGGCATTCCCGTCTCGATGTCACAGGACGCCAAAGAGGGTACGCGCGCTTTCAAGGAGAAGCGGACCCCCGTTTTCACAGGACAGTGAGCCCTCCATGAAGATCCATCTCGGCCTCATCCAGGAGCTCGTCGCCGAGCTCCTTCCGGATCACGAAGCGATCATCGCCAAGGATCGCACCCTCACGCACCGCGATCTCGCCGAGCGGAGCCGGCGCTTCGCACGCGTGCTCGCGAAGCGCGGCCTCGGTTGTCACACCGAGCGCCGCGACCTGAAACCGTGGGAGTCGGGTCACGACCACGTCGCCGTGTACCTCTACAACTGCCCCGAGTACCTCGAGGTCATGTACGGCAGCTACAAGGCGCGTGCCGCGGCGGTGAACATCAACTACCGCTACAAGGCCGACGAGCTGCACTATCTCCTCGACAACAGCAGTGCGCGCGCGATCGTGTACGGGGCGAGCTTCGCGCCGTTGCTCGCGGAGGTGCGCGGTCGTCTCCCGAAGCTCGAGCACCTCTTCCAGATCCCCGACGAGTCGGGGAACGCGCTGCTCCCCGGTGCGATCGACTACGAGGCCGCGCTCGCGTCCGAGCCCGCGACGCTGCTCGACCTGCCGTTCAGCTCGGACGACCTCTACGTGCTCTACACCGGCGGCACGACGGGCATTCCGAAGGGAGTGCTCTGGCGTCACGAGGACGTGTTCTTCAACGGCCTCGGCGGCAACCTCCCGCATTTCGGCCGCATCGATACCGAGGAGAAGCTCCGCAACCACATCACGATGGGGTTGGGAGGTCGGTCGCTGATCTGTCTGCCGTTCATGCACGGCGCCGGCCAGTGGAACTCGTTCAACTCGTTCCACCGGGGCGGCACGATCATCCTCCCCGACGAGACGAAGCGGCTCGACGCGCACGCCGTCTGGCGCGCGGTCGCGAAGCACCAGGCCGACCAGATCGGCATCATCGGCGACGCGTTCGCCCGGCCGCTGATCGTCGCGCAGCGCGAGGGCAAGTACGACCTGTCGTCGCTGCGGGTGCTGGTCAGCACCGCCGCGGTGTTGTCGCCGACCGTGAAGCAGGAGCTGCTCGCCGAGCTGCCGCCCGTCATGGTGATCGAGAGCATCGGCGCCTCGGAGCTCGGCATGCAGGCGATGAGCAATGACACCGAGTCCGGCCAGAAGGGCGTTCCGGCGTACCAGCTCCGCGCCGGTACCGTACTGCTCAAGGAGGATCGGAGCGGCGAGCTCGACGCCGGCAGCGAGGAGACCGGGTGGATCACCAGCACCGGCGACCTCTGCCTCGGCTACATGGGCGACAAGGAAAAAACCGAGGCCACGTTCCAGACGATCAACGGCAAGCGCTACGCGATCGGTGGCGACCGCGGCAAGTTCCTGCCGGACGGGCGCGTGCTCTTCCTCGGCCGCGACTCGTCGTGCATCAACAGCGGCGGGGAGAAGATCTACGCCGAAGAGGTCGAGCGCATCGTGAAGAGCCACCCGGCGGTGTATGACGCCCTCGTCGTCGGCGTGCCCAACGAGCGGTGGGGCCAGCAGGTCACGGCCGTGATGGCGCTCACCCCGGGCAGCGTCGCGCCGAGTCTCGAGGAGCTCCGGGCGCACTGCGCCCCGCATCTCGCCGACTACAAGCTGCCGAAGGGCATCGTGATCGTGCCCGAGGTCGGGCGGGCCCCGAACGGCAAGCCCGATTACGAATCGGCAAAGCGCGCGGCAATCGCGGCGCCCTGAGCCGTCCCGGCGCCAGTTGCGGGGCGTAGCACCACGTTGGCGGACCCGGTAGGGTCCGGCCGCCTACGGGCGACTCTCGTCTTCGAGGAGACCAACGTGACGGACCGCGCCATCGACCCAGCGACGCTCGACCTCGCGACCTCCGAACACTACGCCGACCACGGCTATCCGCATCAGGAGTGGACGTGGATCCGCAACCACGACCCCGTCTTCTGGTACGACCGCCCGAACGTCGATCCGTTCTGGGCGATCACCAAGCACGCCGACATCATCAAGATCGGGAAGCAGCCGGAGCTCTTCCTGAACGAGCCCCGGATGGCCGTTTTCACGCACGACCTGCCGCCGCCGGAGGAGGGCACGTCGCGCCATCTCCTCAACATGGACCCTCCGGATCACGGGCGGTATCGCAAGGTCACGAGCCACTGGTTTACGCCGCGCGCGATCCGGGCGATGGACGACAAGGTCGCGCGCGTGACCCGGGAGGTGCTCGACGCGGCCGCGGAGGTCACGGACGGGGACTTCGTGCGCGACATCTCCGCCAAGATCACGATCCAAGTCATTGCGGAAATGCTCGGCGTACCACGGCAGGATTGGGACAAGCTGTTCCGCTGGACGAACGAGATCATCGCGCCGCAAGACCCGGAGTTTCAGCATGCGGCGACTCCGAAGGAGACGATCGACCAGGCGCGCGTCGATCTCTTCATGTACTTCAACGACCTCGCGAACGAGCGGCGCGCGCATCCGACCGAGGACATCGTGAGCGTGGTCGCCAACGGGCAGGTGAACGGGGCCGCGCTACCGCCGGTCGAGCTCTTGTCGTACTTCTTGCTCCTCGTCGTGGCGGGGAACGAGACGACCCGGAACGCCATGACGGGCGGCATGCTCGCCCTCGTGGAGAACCCCGCCGAGTGGGAGAAGCTCCGTCGCGATCCCGAGCTCGTCGAGCCCGCGGTCGAGGAAATCGTGCGCTGGACGACACCGGTCATCCAGTTCGCCCGGACGGCGACGCAGGACTACGAGCTCCGCGGCAAGACGATCCGGAAGGGGCAGTCGGTGTGCCTCTTTTACGCATCGGGCAACCGTGACGAGGAGGTCTTCCCTGATCCTTTCGCGTTCCGCGTCGATCGCGATCCGAATCCGCACATCGGTTTCGGGATGGGCGAGCACGTGTGTCTCGGCGCGCACCTCGCTCGGCTCGAGCTGCGCCACGCATTCGCGGCGCTCCGCGAGCGGCTCGTCCGGTGCGAGGCATCCGGTCCGGTCGAGCGCGTGCGATCGAGCTTCGTCGGCGGTATCAAGCGGGCACCGATGCATTGGGAGATTCGCGCCTCCGCTTGAAGGAGGCTACCGAGCGGATCGGCTACGGCATTCGTGCGAATCGTCTGCCGTCGAAGGCGAGCCCGAGCGGGGATCCAGCCGAGATGTGGACGTCGGCCCGCCGGCCCAACTGCTTGATTTTCCGGGAGCGGTCGTTCGAGGCCGCTGACCGCTCCACGGTCCTCGTCGATGGCGACCGGAAAGAGAGGCCAAATCGAGCCGCAACTGCATGGTGCCGCAGTTACGCAACGGTCACCTGCCGTCTTCGCCACGTAAGGATCCCCCGTTACCGGGTGAGCGGGTCCATAACTTATTGATCTGTCGTTTGGCGTGACTACATGTGTCGGGCCGTCGTTAGCGAGATGACGCCATAACGGACGGCACGGACCCTGCTGAGGATCCCCCACAGTCGGAACGCAAATAGTTTGTTGCGCCGTCGCTCGATCTCCTGTACCGAGGTCGGGGTGCTCGCGGCGCTCCCCAGGTGCCGCGTGCTTTTGGGGTTGGGTGGGGTGGCAGTGGCCGAAGTCCAAACGTCGTCAGATTTCACCCCTCACAATCGAATGCTTTCGAACCGCGCGCGCCTGCGAGCGTGCGGAGGCAGGGAGCCTTAGCGAACCAATGAACTGGTGTGCGAAGACGTGTGTGCTCGCGGTCGCGCTGTGGAGCATGTCGGCGGTGAGCGCAGAGGCGGTTAGTCTGACGCCTCCCGGCAACGTCGGCGCGACGGCTACGTCGAACAGCTCGGTGACGGTCACCTGGACCGACAGTAACGACAGGCTGACGGAGTTCCTGATCCAGCGGAGCCTGAAGCCCGAGAACGGATTCTCGACCGTGGCGAGCGCCGCGCCGACCGCACGGAGCTGGAATGACGGCGGACTCAGCGCGGGCACCACGTATTACTATCGCCTCCGCGCGAAGCTGAACGGCAGCACCTCCAAGCTTTCCAGCACTGCCGGCGTCACGCTCCCGACCACGACGGTCGACAGCGTTCCCCCGCCGGTACCGACCAATCTGCGCAGCGGCACCGTCGAATGCGGACGTATCGACGCCTTCTGGACCCCCGTCGATGACCCCGGTCTTCGCGGGTACAACGTGTACCGCAACGGAAACTTCTTCCGGCAAATCCTCGCGCCGAGCATCTCCTTCACGGACCTGACGGTCGCTGCCTCCAGCAGCTACACGTACGGCGTCTCGGCGTACGACTCCGCAGGCAACCAGTCGGCGCAGGTGTTCATAACCGTGAGCACGCCGGGGTGCGCGAGCGTGCCGACGGTGACGCCGACGCCGGTGCGCACCGCGACGGTCACGCGAACGGCGACCCCGCTCTCGACGAGCACGCCCACGCGAACCAGCACGCCGACACGTACCAGTACGCCTGTCCAGACCAGCACGCCCATTCGCACCGCGACCGCGGTCCGGACCAGCACGCCGGTGCATACGGCGACGGCGGTTCGCACCGCGACCACGACGCCGGTGCCGACGGTGACGCCGGTGGACACGGCGGCACCGTGGGCGCGCCGCTTGGGCGGCACGGGCTCGGATGCGACGAAGGCGGTCGCGATCGACGGGCGCGGGGACATCGTGGTGACCGGATCCTTCACGGGGACGGCGGATTTCGGCGGCGGTCCTCTCAGCACGGCGGGCTCGGCGGATGTCGTGATCGCGAAGTACACGAACGGCGGAGCGCACCTGTGGTCGAAGCGCTTGGGCTCGTTCGGGCTCGACCAGGCGTTCGGCGTCGGGATCGACCGTAGCGCGAACTGCGACGGCGCGGGCGGTACGAACTGCGTCATCGTGGCCGGAAGCTTCGGCCACACGGTCGACTTCGATCCGGGCCCCGGCACGGCGAATCTCTCGACGGTCGGCGCGGGTGACGTGTTCGTCGCGAAATACTCGAGCACCTGAACATACCTCTGGACGAAGCGCTTCAGCAGCAACAACACGAGCTACAACGACACGCTCTACGGAGTCGCAGTCGACTCGCGCACCAACTGCGACGGCGCGGGTGGAGCAGGCTGCATCCTCTTCATCGGCAGCTTCTACGAGCGAGCCGACTTCGACGGCCTGACGCTGACTGGTCCCGCGGGCGTGATGACACCCTACGTCGCGAAATACTCCGGCAACGGGGCGCGTACCTGGGCGAAGACGTTCGCGAATACGAACGAGGGTTTCGGACGCGCGATCGCGGTGAGCGCTGCGGGCGATGTCGGGATCACGGGCTCCTTCAAGGGCTCGATGAACTTCGGCAACGGCACGAAGTCGTCCTTCGGTAACGACGACGTGTTCGTCGCGGTGCTGCGCGGCGCGGACGGCGGCGGCATCTGGTCGAGCCGGCACGGGTCGGGAGGCCAGGACGTGGGCTACGGCATCACGTTCGACCGCCAGGGCAACGTCGCCCTGACGGGCAGCTTCACGTCTACGAGCGGTGGCATCACCTTCGGGGGCGCGTCGTGGAGCGCCAACGGCACCGACATTTTCGTTGCGGAGCTCGACCCGACGGGCGCGCATCGCTGGTCACGGCGTTGCAGCGGCACCTACACGATGACGCGGCAAGGAACGAGCGTCGCGACCGACGACAACGGCAACATCCTGCTCACGGGCCATTTCTACGGGTCGCTCAATTGTGGCACTGACACCCCGACGCTGACCGGCGCGGGCTACGCGGACATCCTCGCGGCGAAGTTCTCGACGAACGGCGCTCATCTCTGGATGGATCGCTTCGGCCGCATGGGCTGCGCCAACAGCGGGACGGGCATCGCGGTCGATCCGGCCGGCGGGCAGGTCGTGTCGACGGGACTCTTCCAGGGCTCGGTCGAGATCGACGGTCACATGCTCTCGACCGCCGGATACGACGACGTTTTCCTGCACAGCCTGCTTCCCTGAGCGCCGATCCGCATGGGGGCGAGTGACGCGCGTCTCCCCGATGCGCCGTTGCGCCAGGATCCCTAGCTAGCGGCTTTTCCCGCGGTTTTCCGGTCGTCTGTGCGAGCCGTTGCGAGTCGCTCGCGCGTCGTACCCCGCATCTGCGTGGGGCTTCGCCACCCCATCGCAGCTCCTCGCGTTTATGACGCGCGCTGGTTTTGTACCTCGCATCTGGGGGGATTTTCGCGCGCGAGCAACGCGAATTCTGACGAGCGCTGATTTCGTACTACGCGCATGCGAGGCCCCGCCGACCTCGCCCGCGCGATCCATCAGCAGTTGCGTCGACGACGCGCTGGCGTTCGCCGTGCGGCACGCCCCCTGCAACGCGTCACGTCTCAACGTGGCCGCTTTCGACTGCATCTCACACCGAATCTCTTCCGCCGAAGGTCACCAAATCGATGCGAGGGAGATTCGTCATGCAGGTGCATAAGATTCTGATACACGCGGGCATCACAGTCGGTGTCGCCTTCGGCATCACGTGCAGCGCAGCGCGCGCCGACGCGGCCCTCTCGACGCCGACGATCTCGGCGAGCGCGAGCTCGAGCAGCCGTGTGGAGCTCGCGTGGAGCGACACCAACGTTCACGTCACGGGATTCAGCATCGAGCGAAGCTTGAAGCCGAGCACGGGCTTCAAAGTCATTGCCAAGGTGAACAGCGGAAGCGTCCGCAGCTATCTGGACGGCGGCCTCCACGCCGCGACGACCTATTATTACCGGATACGCACGATCAACGGCTCGAGGTTGTCGCGCCGGTCGGACGTCGCGAGCACGACGACGTTTCCGATCACGACGCTGCCGCCGTTGCCCACGGCGACGACGACGCCGGTGCCGACTAGCACGCCCATCCGAACCGCGACTGCGGTTGCGACGGTGACGGCGTTGCCGACCGCGGTCGCGACCGTGACGGCGCTACCGACGAGCACGGTGACGGCCGTCCCGACGACAACCGCGACGCGGACGCCGGTTCCGACCGCGACGGCGACCCGGACGGCCGTGCCGACCGCGACGATGACTGCGGTGCCGACCGCGACGGCGACGGTCACGCCGATCCCCACGACGACCGCGACGACCACGGCAACGCGCACGGCGACGGCGATTCCGACGGTGACGGCGACTCCCGTACCGACCGAGACGCGCACGGCGACTCCGGTTCAGACCAGCACGCCGGTTCGTACGGCGACGGCGGTCGTCACGGCGACGGCCGTCCCGACGCCAGCGCCGACCGCGACGAGCGGGAGCGGCGTGGCCTCGTGGGCCCGGCGCGTCGGGGGCACGGGCTCGGATACGACCAAGGCGGTCGCGATCGACGGCCGCGGGGACGTCGTGGTGGCGGGCTCGTTCACCGGCACGGCCGACTTCGGCGGTGGCGCGCTCGCGACGGCGGGGTCGTCGGACATCGTCTTCGCCAAATACACGAGTGCGGGGACCCATGTGTGGTCCAAGCGGATGGGTGCGGTTGCTCTCGATCAGGCGTTCGGCGTTGCGATCGACCGCAGCGCGAACTGCGACGGGGAGGGCGGGACGGACTGCGTGGTCGTGGCGGGCAGCTTCGGCGGAACGGTGGATTTCGACCCGGGCCCGGGGACGGCGAACCTGACGACGGCGGGTGCGGCCGACGCCTTCGTCGCAAAGTACTCCAGCGCCGGCACGTACCTCTGGGCGAAGCGCTTCGGCGGCAGCAACGCGAGCTACAACGACTACCTCTACGGGGTCGCGATCGACTCGCGGACCAACTGTGACGGCCAGGGCGGCGCGGGGTGCATCCTCTTCATCGGCAGCTTCTACGACCGGGCGGACTTCGACGGGGTGACGTTGGCAGGTCCCGCCGGCGTGATGACGCCGTACGTGGCGAAGTACGCGGGCGACGGCACGCAGGTGTGGGCGAAGACGTTCGCGAACACGAACGAAGGGTTCGGGCGCGCGATCGCGGTCAGCGCGAACGGTGACGTCGCGATCACGGGCTCGTTCAAGGGGTCGATGAACTTCGGCAACGGGACGAAATCCTCGTTCGGCAACGACGACGTGTTCGTGGCCGTGTTGCGCGGCGCGGACGGTAGCGGCATCTGGTCGAGCCGGCACGGGTCGGGTGGTCAGGACGTCGGCTACGGCATCACGTTCGATGGCGATGGCAACGTCGCGGTGACGGGCAGCTTCAGCTCGACGAGCGGCGGCATCAGCTTCGGCGGTACGTCGTGGAGCGCCAACGGCACGGACATTTTCCTCGCCTCGATGGGCCCGACGGGTGCGCATCGCTGGTCGCGTCGGTGCACCGGCACGTACACGATGACGCGACAGGGAACGAGCGTCGCGACCGACGACGACGGCAACGTGCTCCTCGCGGGCCACTTCTACGGGTCGCTCAACTGCGGGACCGACACGGTGACGCTGACCGGTGCCGGCTATGCGGACGTGTTGACCGCGAAGTTCGGGCCGAGTGGCGCATCCCTTTGGCTCGATCGCTTCGGGCGCATGGGCTGCGCGGACAGCGGCACGGGCATCGCCGTGGATCCGTCCGGCGACCAGGTGGTTGCGACCGGCGTGTTCCAGGGATCGATCGACATCGATGGGCAGATGCTGACGAGCGCGGGCTTCGACGACGCCTTCGTCACGCGGCTACTCCCGTAGTTCTTCGTACGGGGAGGGATCGCATCGCGGTTCCTCCCCGACATCGCCCGCCGACCGCCCCCCCGAGGCGGGCGATCGGCGCCGTGTGCTCCAAAACGGCCCCCGGATCGTCGGGGTTCTGGCCACGCGCAACGCGTGGCTTCATGCCGGAACTGCCGGTTTCCCACCTCATTCTCCTTTCCTTCATAGCGTCTGCGTGGTAACGCTTCGGCCGTAGTCGTCGTTCCCCTGGGTTAGGGTTCCTGAGTCCTGGTCATGACCGCTTCTTCTACCCTCTCTCGACGGACGTCGTCCGTCGAAGCACCGGATCGTTCCTGCGTGCGCGCGCGCCTGCGGCGCGCGACGAGCGAACGCTCTGCCCCCCTCCGCGGCGCCCGCCGTCGCTTCATTCGTACGATTCGGCATTCGCCATCTCTTCAACGCAACTGGAGGAAAGGAGCATCGACATGTTGCAGCACGTGCGCAGTCTGAAACGGGGAGGTTGGTTCGCTCTCGCGTTGATCTTGGTCCTCGGAGTCTCGAATGCCTGGGCGAATCGCAATCCCCCGAGTTGCACGCTGGTCTCGGCGGGATTGCTCCTCGGTGAGTTCCGGGACACGGAACGCTGCCGCGGCGGCGCCAACAACTTCTCGCAGTGCACCGTCGACAGCGAGTGTCCGGGCGGTACGTGCGACACCGGCGGGACGTGCAGCGCGGGCACGAGCATCAACGAGCCGTGCACGACCGACGCGGATTGCCCGGGTGGCCTCGACGCCGGAACCTGCGTCCTCGGAGACGACGTGATCCTCGGACCCAAGGTCGTCGGCGAGACGATCTATTACCAGGCTTCGCTCGGCTTCAATCTCACTCCGGGCGCGTGCGGCTACGAAGGTGGCCGCGTCTGCGTGGATCTGCCGTCGATCGGGTGTGATCCGGCGTTCGCGGAGATCGCGCCTCGGATCTGCATCTCCGGCACCAACGCGGGTGGTCCTTGCACCGTAGAGTCGGAGTGTCCCGGCGGGGGCGTGTGTCTCCCCGCGGACTGCTGCGAGGTCACCCCGCCGCGGTTCTGCATCGGCGGCGCCGACGACGGTGACGCCTGCAACGTTCCCGGTGATTGCGCCAGCGGCGTGTGCGAGCGGCGCTGCGTCGGTGGGACCGACGACGGGCTGCCGTGTCTCGTCGATGAGGACTGCACGGGCGGCGCTTGTACGGGCGGCGTGCCGCTCGTCTGCCCGGCGCTCGGCGGATGCACGCCGAATCCATCGGCGGGAACGCCGGGTGTCGCCTCGCAAGGCGTACGCGAGATTCCGTACGTCGTGAGCTTCGCCGACGCGGTCGGCGGCGCCATCAACGCCCAAGCGATCTACCTGACGGGTCGTTCGCACCGGGATCTCGACGACGAGAACGCAACCGACATTCGTGAGCTCGAAAACGTCGTCGTCACGGCGACGCCCACGCCGACGTCGACCGTCACGGCCACCCCGACTCCGACCCCGACCGAAACGCCGACCCCGACCGCCACCGCGACGCCGACCGAAACGGCCACGCCGACCGCGACGCCGACGGCTACCGAGACGCCGACCGCGACGCCGACGGAAACGCCGACCGAGACCCCGACGCCGACCGCCACGGCGACGCCGACGGTCACCTCGACCGTGACTCCGACGCTCACCCCGACGGCGACGCAGACCCCGACGCCGACCGCGACCGCAACGGCGGGGCTCGAGCGCTGCCGAACGCCGGGCTTCTGGGGAACCCACGGCTGCCCGTGCTCCGGAACGTCGAACGGGGCGCCGGCGCCGCATCAGTTCTGCGAGAAGGACGGCGCCTTGAACTACACGCAGACGGTCATCAACGCGGCCGGCGGCTGCCTCGAGATCTGCGGCGAGCGCATCTCCAATACGTGTGTCGACAGCGCCGACTCGGCGGTCGAGGCGATGTGTGTCGAAGTGGCGGGCGTCTCCGCACGGCAGCTGGCGCGACAGCTCATGGCTGCGGCGCTCAATTGCGTGGTGAGCGGCGGCGGGGCGACGTGCTCCGGCATCAGCATCGAGTCGATCTTCAACGACTGCCAGCTCGTCTGCGAGAGCAACGGAACGCAGGGGACGCGGTCCATCGGTGCTTGCATCGATGCAATCGACGCCTTCAACAACGGCCTCGTGACCGACTGCCACGAGCAAAGTCTCTGCAATCCCGAGGTTGCGGGGCTGGAGGACATCTGCAACGACCGCCCCCCGAATCCCGCGGGGAGTGCGGACGCGTGCAATGCAGCCAAGAGCAAGTCGAACGATTGCACCGTGATCGAAACCAAGACCGCGAAGAGCCCGGACAGTGAGCTCGGGTGCGCGACGGGAACCAAGCTCGACAACGAGAGCTGCCCGTAACGCAAAGGAAACGGTGGCCCATTCGCGACATCAAGATACGCAGTCGACGCTTGCCCCATAAAGTACCAGCTGGTACGAGCGTCGCTGCGTATCTGATGAGCTTCTCGTGGTCGGTACCGTGACTTGTAGAGAACCGCTTCTGGAAACCGGCGTGAGCATCCGACCAAAAGTCCCGCAGCTCTTCACCCTCTCGAAATCCTCGGAACGGATGACGGGACGCAAGGGGCGTCCGTCATCTCGTTCTTCTTCTGCAGCAGCCTCTCATGCGCCGACCGGCGCATCCCTGGTGGAAAAGGAGTAGCGGACATGTCGACGCGCATTCGGAACTTCGGCCTCACCCGATTCATCGCCTTCGCACTCGTCACAGTAGTCGGCTCCGCGCTCGCTGCGTCGAGCGCGTGGGCGAATCGAAACCCGCCGAGCTGCACGCTGGTCTCGGCCGGGTTGCTGCTCGGTGAGTTCCGCGACACCGCGCGATGCCGCGGCGGCGCCAACAACTTCGCGCAGTGCGAGCTCGACAGCGAGTGTCCCGGCGGCACGTGCGCGCCCGGCGGCACGTGCAGCGGCGGCCCGAACATCACGCAGCCCTGTACGACCGATGCGGATTGCCCTCCGGGTTCCGAGGCCGGCACCTGCGTGCTCGGTGACGATCCCATCATCGGACCGAAGGTCGTCGGCGAGACGATCTATTACCAGGCATCGCTCGGCTTCAATCTGACGCCCGGTGCCTGCGGGTACGAAGGCGGCCGCGTCTGCATCGACGTGCCGGCGACGGGATGCCCGACCGGGTTCGACGAGATCTCGCCGCGCGTCTGCATCTCCGGCACGAACGCGGGCGGTACCTGCACGACGGACAGCGCCTGTGGCGGCGGCGGTGTCTGTCTGCCGGCGGATTGCTGCGAAGTGACGCCGACGCGCTCCTGCATCGGCGGCGGTGACGCCGGTACGCCGTGCAACGTTCCCGGAGACTGCGGCAGCGGTGTGTGCGGACGCATCTGCGTCGGCGGCACCAATGCCGGCAACGAGTGCATCGTCGACGAGCAGTGCACGGGCGGCGGCGCCTGCACCGGCGGCGTGCCGCTGGTCTGTCCCGCCCTTGCGGGTTGCAACCCGAACCCGTCGTCGGGCATCCCCGGGCTGTCTTCGCAGGGCGCGCGCGAGATCCCGTACGTCGTCGACTTTGGTGACGCGGTCGGGGGCGCGGTGAATGCGCAGGCCATCTACCTCACGGGTCGTTCGCACCGTGATCCCGACGACGAGAACGCGAGCGACATCCGCGAGCTCGAGAACGTCATCGCGACCGCGACGCCCACGCCGACGCCCACCGCGACCGAGACGGCGACTCCGACTCCGACACCGACCGCGACGGTTACGGCGACGCCCACCGCGACTCCGACCGTGACGGCGACGCCGACACCCACCCCGACCGAGACGGCGACGCCCACCGCGACCCCGACCACGACCGCGACGCCGACTGCCACCCCGACGGCGACCGAGACGGCGACCCCGACGGCCACCGTCACGGCGACGGTCACCGCGACCCCGACCTCGACCCCTACGGTCACCCCGACCGCAACGGAGACCCCGACGCGGACGCAGACCCCGACTCCGACCCCGACGGCGACGACGCCGCCCGAGGGCCGTCACTATCAGTGCTACGAGCTCCACCAGGGTCCGCAGAATCGTCGTCAGGTCACGCTCGACGACGTGTTCGGCGACAGCAGCGTCAGCGTGGCGCGCCAGAAGCGCATCTGTAATCCCGCCGACAAGAACGACGAGGATCCGGATGCCCCCGGCGATCCGAACCACCTGGTGAGCTACGAGATCCGGCAGGATCCGAGCTTCGTGCCGGTGAAGAACCTGCACATCCAGAACCAGTTCCAGGATGCCTTCATCAACCTCTCGCGGCCCGACTACATGATGGTCCCGTCCGCCAAGAGCTTGATCGGCACCCCGCCTGCACAGGCAGCGGCGATCAACCACTACAAGTGCTACCAGATCGTCCGCTCGCGCTTCCGGACCGCAGGCATCGGGATCGACGATCAGTTCGGTTCGCTGAACGTCGACATCAAGCGTCCGGTTCGTTTCTGCGCTGCGGCCGACAAGAACGGCGAGGGCATCATCTTCCCCGGTGAGCACCTGACCTGCTACCAGGTCCGGCCGGTCACGGGCTCGCCGCGGTTCAAGGGTCCGCAGATCTTCCTTACGAACCAGTTCGGCTCGACCGAGAACAAGGTCTTCGGGCCGCGTGAGCTCTGTGTCCCGACGCAGATCGTGAACGCGCTCCCGTAAAGTACGCGACCCGCTTCAACGACGACGGCCCCAACCTCCACCGGAGGTTGGGGCCGTTTCGTTTCGACTGGGTGGCGGCCTGCGATCGAACCGAGGCGCTTCCGGAGGCTCACCGCCGCGATGCGGCGGGGCGTGCCCCGGGGGCGACTACGGCATCACGGTGAAGCCGTCCGTGATCGGCCGGTGCTCGGCGAACCACGGCGTCAGCTTCTTGGTGACCTCTTCCGTCGTCCAGTGATCCTCGGTGGAGAAGGTCGGCTCGAGCTTCGGCGCCTTGATGAGCGTGATGTCGCGTCCGTAGACGATGAGCACGTGTCCCGAGACGTTGGCGGCGTCGGGTGAAGCGAGGAAGCCGACGAGCGGGGAGACGTGCTCGGGGGCGTAGTAGTCGAACCCGGTGTCGGGCTTGGCGAACATGGCGGCGAGGGTGCCGGAGTCGTTCATGCGCGTGCGGGCGCGCGGCATGATCGCATTGGCCGTGATGCCGTACTTCTCGAGCACCTGGGCGGCCGACATCGTCATGGCGACGATTCCGGCTTTGGCGGCGGCGTAGTTCGGCTGGCCCGCCGAGCCGAAGATGAAGGCCTCCGACGAGGTGTTGATGATGCGCCCGTACACGGTCCCGCCGGTGTCCTTGGCGCGGTTCCGCCAGAACTCGCTCGCGAAGCGCATGCCGCAGAAGTGGCCCTTCAGATGCACGCGGATGACGCTGTCGAACTCCTCCTCGCTCATGTTGAAGATCATGCGATCGCGGCAGAAGCCGGCGTTGTTGACGAGGATGTTGAGATCGCCGAACTTCTCGACGGCCGTCGCGATCATGGCCTTCGAGTCGTCCCACACGGCGACGTCGCCGAAGTGGGGGACGGCCTCGCCGCCGATCGCCTTGATCTCTTCGACCACGGCGCGGGCGGGGTCTTCGTCGCGGCCGGTGCCGTCGCCCTTCGTTCCGAGGTCGTTCACGACCACGCGCGCGCCGAGACGCGCGAGCTCGAGCGCCTCGACCCGGCCGAGGCCGCGCGCGGCCCCGGTGACGACGGCCACTCGCCCCTCGAGGGGAAATGCGCCGCGAGGCGCATTCGAAATGGATTCTGTCATAGTCTCTCCAGGATCGTGCCGGTCCCGATCGACGAGCCGCAGCACATGCTGATGTAAGCGGTGGTCTTGTCGCGGCGCTCGAGCTCGTGGAGCGCGGTCACCAACAGCCGGCAGCCGGTGGCGCCGACCGGGTGGCCGAGCGCGATCGCGCCGCCGTTCACGTTCAGCTTGTCCATGTCGGCGTTGAACACCTTCACCCAGGAAAGCACGACGGCCGCGAACGCCTCGTTCACCTCGTAGAGGTCGATGTCCGAGAGCTTCATCTTCCACTTCTTCATCATGCGCTCGGTGGCGTCGATCGGACCGTCGAGGAGGTAGTAGGGGTCGCTGCCGACCACCACGTCGTGAAGGATCCTGGCGCGCGGCTTGAGACCCAGCTCCTTGGCGCGCTCGGCCGTCATCCAGAGGATGGCAGCGGCGCCGTCGGAAATCTGCGAGGAGCTGCCCGCCGTGTGGACGCCGCCGTCGACCAGCGTCGGCAGAGCCGCCAGGCCCTCCTTGGTGCTCGCGCGGACGCCTTGATCGGCGACGACCGTGCGGGTGGCCCCGGTCGGCTGGCCGTCGTCGCCGAGGACGGGAGCGTCGATCGGCAGGATCTCGCGCTTGAAGCGGCCTTCCTCGGTCGCCTGGATGGCGAGCGCCTGCGAGCGGAGCGCGAACGCGTCGCACTCCTCGCGGGTGATGCCGCGCTTCTTGGCGATCCGCTCGGCCGACGCGAACTGGTCGAGGGTCGAGTCCCAGGGCCAGTCGGCGGTCTGAAAGAAGCCCGGGCCGTGCATCACGTTCGCGCCGAGCCCGACGTGGCTCATCACCTCGACACCGCAGGCGATACCGACGTCGATGGTACCGCCCTTCACGAGGGCGTTCACGAAATTGTTGGCCTGCTGACCGGACCCGCACTGCGTGTCGATCGTCGTACCCGCGACGCTGTACTGCTTGCCGCGCGTCAGCCAGGCGTTGCGGGCGATGTTGTTCGACTGCTCGCCCGCTTGGGTGACGCACCCGCCGACGATCTGCTCCACCTCGGCCGGGTCGATGCCGGCGCGTTCGACGACGGCCTCCTGGACCTTCGCCAACAGGTGGGCCGGGTGGAACGCCGACAGCGCTCCCTTCGATCCGTGCTTGCCTTTGCCGATCGGCGTCCGAAGCGCCTCGACGATCACTGCTTCTCGCATGGTGTTGTTCACTCCTTCCCGAGGATCATGGCGCTCGTGGGGACGCCGACGCCGGCGGTCACCAGCACGTGGTCGTTCTTCTTCGGCTGATTGACGGAGGTGCCGCGGATGAGCCGCACCCCTTCGTTCACGCCGTTCATGCCGTGGATGTACGCTTCGCTGAGCTGGCCGCCGTGTGTGTTGGTCGGGAGGCGGCCGTTCCGGCGGAGCGTGCCGCCCTTGATGAAGTCCTTGGCCTCGCCGCGGCCGCAGAAGCCGAACGATTCGATCTGCCAGAGCACGATCGAGGTGAAGGCGTCGTAGATGATGGCGGCGTCGAGGTCCTTCGGGCCGAGGCCGCACTGCGCGTAGACCTGCTTCGCGACGAGGTCCATCTCCGGCAGGTACGAGATGCTCGGCCGGTAGAAGCTCGTCATCGACTCCTGGTCGGCGCCGGCGGCTTGTGCGGCGCCGCGGACGATCGCGGGCTTCTGTTTCAGGTCCTTGGCGCGCTCGACGCTGGTCACGATCGCCGCGCAAGCGCCGTCGGTTTCCTGGCAGCAATCGTAGAGGCGGAGCGGCTCCGCGATCCAGCGCGCCTCGTGATACTCGGCGAGGGACAGCGGGCGCTGGTGGAAGAAGGCCGCGGGATTGGTGACCGCGTGGTCGCGCGTCGCCGTCGCGACCTCGGCGAGGTCGTCGGCCGTGGCGCCGTACTCGTACATGTAGCGCTGGGTGAACATCGCGACCCAGCTGGCGGGCGTCATCAGCCCGAAGGGCATGTACCAGCTCCAGTGGATGAGGTCGGAGGTCGCGACGCCTTCGGCGACGCCGGCGCTGTAGCGCTGACCCGAGCGGCCGTTCAGTCCGCGGTAGCAGACGACGACGTCGGCGATGCCGGTCGCGACCGCCATCACCGCCTGTTGCACGACCCCGATGGCGGCGCCGCCGCCGTGCGGGATCCGGTTGAAGAAGGTCAGGTCGCCGATGCCGACCGCGCGCGCGGCCTCGATCTCGTCGGTCGTGTCGAGGGTGAAGGTGGTCATGCCGTCGACGTCCGACGGCTTCAAGCCACAGTCGTCGAGCGCGGCCTTGATGGCCTCGGCGGTGAGCTGGAGCTCGGAGCGGCCCGAGTTCTTCGAGAACTCGGTCTGGCCGATGCCGACGATGGCGGCTTCGTTGTGGAGCGTGGTCGGCATCGTTCAACCCTTCTTCCGCGGGAGCGCCACGACGACCGTCCCGGTCACGTGGTCGCCCCAGGAGTTCCGCCCCGAGACCTCGACCTCGAGCGCGCCGGCCGCGTCGTCCTTCTTCTTGACCGTGCCGGTCATCTTCATCGTGTCGCCGGGGAGGTTCGGCGCGCCGAGCTTGATGGCCACGCGCTTCAGGACGGCGTTCGGCCCGGCCCAATCGGTGACGTAGCGGCCGACGAGGCCGTTGGTCGTCAGGATGTTCATGAAGACGTCCTGCATGCCGCCGGCCTGGGCCGCGCCCTTGTCGTGGTGCAGCGCGGTGAAGTCGCGCGAGGCGAGAGCGCCCGCGACGATCAGCGTCGTCGTGATCGGAATGGGCAGCTCCGGGAGCGTCGTGCCGACGCCGACGTCGTCGAAGGCGAGGGTGGTCGTGGAAGCAGTCATGCGAGCTCCGTCGGGCCGGTCGCGGCCAGGTCGCGGCCGAGGCGCACGAGCTGCGCCGTGGCACCGCCGAGCGCGAGCTCGAGGGCCTTCGACCGGAGAAAGTAGCGATGGATGGGGTAATCGAGATCGACGCCGATGCCGCCGTGCAGATGCTGAGCGGACGCGGCGATGCGGGCGCCGCCCTCGGCCGCCCAGAACTTGGCGACCGCGCACTCGCGCGCTGCCGGCTCGCCGGCGGCGACCTGATCGATCGCGCGCCACGCCGTCCAACGCATGGCTTCGAGATCGATGTAGGCGTCGGCGGCGCGGTGCTGCACCGCTTGGAAGGAGCCGATCGGGACCCCGAACTGCACGCGCTCGCGGACATAGCGCGCCGTCATGTCGAGCGCCCGTTCGCTGACGCCGAGCTGCTGCGCGCAGTGCGCGACGACGGCGCTCTCGTAGAGGCGGCGCGCCGCGTCCCGGCCCGGGAGGACGTCGGGGTCCTCGACGGAGACACCGTCGAGCCGAAGCGTGAAGACCGGCTCGCCGTTCGAAAGGACGACGCGCTCGGACGATGCGCCGCGCGCAGCGGGATCCACCACGAAGACCCGCGTCGCATCGCCGTCGCGCGCCGGGACGAGCACGCGCCGGGCGCGATCGAGGGCAGCGACCCAGCGCTTCTCGCCGCGCACGACCCAACCCTTCCCGTTGCGCTCGGCCGTAGTGCCGGGACGGAGCGGATCGGACGAGCGCGCGTCCACCAGCGCGACGGCGAGGACCGCGTCGCCGGTCGCGACGGCGGGCAGCAGCTCGGCCTGCTGCTCCGCGCTGCCGTCACGGGCGAGCGCGAGGCCGCCCACGAGGGTCGAAAGGAACGGCCCCGGGGCGACGACGCGCCCGAGCTCCTGGAGGAACACGCACGCCTCCGCGAGCCCGAGCCCCATGCCGCCATGCACGGCCGGAACTACGAGGCCGAGCAGGCCTGCCTCGGCGAGCGTCGCCTCCAGCGCCGGGTCGTGCCACGCGCGATCACGCTCGAGGCGCTTCAAGCGCTCGACCGTGACCTCCTTTTCGAGGATGCCGCGGGCGAGATCGCGGATCGCGTTCTGATCGTCGCTGAGCGAGAAATCCATCGCGGCCTCAGCTCACGGCCCGGAAGAGGGGCAGCGTCATCGCCTCGTCGACGGCCTCGAGTGCAAGCTGCACCCGCATGCCGATCTTCACGTCGCCGGGGGCGCAGCCCACGACGTTCGAGACGATGCGGGTGCCCTCGTCGAGCTCGATGACGGCGGCGACGACGGGGTAGTCGTAGCCCGGGAACTTCGGGTGGTGGATGACGGTGTAGCTGTAGACGGTGCCGCCGCCTTTCGCGGGGACGTGATCCCACTCCGTCGACTGGCACTTGCCGCACATGGGGCGGGGCGGATGACGGAGGACCCCGCAGCTCTTGCAGCGCTGGATCGGGAGCTCGCCGCGCGCGATGCCGTCCCACCACCACGCGTTGTCGTGGCCGCGCGGGGCACGGATGCGCGTGGGCTTCGGCGGCGCGCCGCCAGCGCTACTGCTCGCGGCGGCTTGCGGCTGTTGGGCCGGCTTGAACTTCAGCACCCGGAACAGCATCGAGCCGACCTCGTTGCCGTCCTGATCGCGGTACACGTCGCGGGTGTTGATGAAGTAGCCGATGCCGAGCGCGGTGGCCTTCTCCTCGGAGATCGACTCGATCGTCGTCGTGGCGGTGATGCGGTCGCCCGGGCGGAGATAGCGTGTGTAGGTCTGATCGCAGTTGGTCGCGACGACCGAGGTGTAGCCGTACTCGCTCAGGAGCGCGTGCAGCTCGGTCTGCTTGTTGCGCTGCATGTTGGCCGGGTCCGCCATCTCGATCCCGCGGAGCGTCCATCCCTGCAACATCGTCGGCGGAGCGACGATGCCGTCGTGGATGGTGGCGCGCGCGGTCTCGGCATCGACGTAGGCCGGGTTCAGGTCGCCCATCGCCTCGCACCAGTGCCGGATCATCGACTCGTTCACGGGCTCGGGAGCCGCTGCCGGCGGTCCGATCTGGATGCCGACGTACTCCTTCAGGCGGCGCTCCAGCTCCTGCTTGGGGTCATTGCTCATGGGGTTCTCCGGTCGAAACGACGTGAGGTTCGCTCAGCGGCGCTGGGCGCGCGGGAGGCCGAGGCCGGCCATCGCGATGATGTCGCGCTGCACTTCGTTGACGCCGCCGCCGAAGGTGAGGGTCGTGGCGCTCCGGTAGGCGTGCTCGAGCATGCCGCCGAAGAGCGCGCCGTGCTCTCCCTCCGGGACGAGACCGGCGAAACCGACGACCTCGAGGAGGAGCCGATAGCATTCGACGAAGAACTCGGTGCCGAGCACCTTCACCGCGGATGCTTCGGCCATGTCGGGCTTGCCAGCCGTGATCGACCACGCCGAGCGCCAATTCAGGAGCTTCAGCGCCTCGAGCTTGGCGTAGACGCGGGCGAGGTTCAGCTGGACTTCGGGCAGGTCGAGCATCCGGCCGCCGTCGGGCGCGTCGGTGTGGGCCGCGAACGCCCAGACCTCGTCGAGCAGGCGGTCGGCGATCCCGGGCGTCGCCAGGGTGATGCGCTCGTGGTTCAGCTGCGAGGTGACGAGGCGCCAGCCTTCGTGCTCCGGCCCGACGCGATTGGCGACCGGCACGCGCACACCCTCGTAGTACGTGGCGTTGGTGCGCTCGCCTCCGAGGGTCTGGATGGGCGTGCAGGAAAAGCCGGGCGTGTCGGTCGGCACCAGGATGATCGAGATGCCCTTGTGCTTCGGAGCCTCGGGATCGGTGCGCGCGGCGAGCCAGATGTAATCGGCGTCGTGGGCGTGCGTGGTGAAGATCTTCTGGCCGTCGATGACGTAGTCGTCGCCGGTGCGAACGGCTTTCGTGGTCAGCGAGGCGAGGTCGGTGCCGGCGCCCGGCTCGGTGTAGCCGACGCCGAAGTGCAAGTGCCCGCCGAGGATCTTCGGGAGGAGGTCGCGCTTCTGGGCCTCGGTACCGAACTGCATGATGGTCGGCCCGATCGTGTTGATCGCGATGACCGGCAAGGGCGCGCGGGCGCGATACGTCTCGTCCCAGAAGATGAACTGCTCGAGCGGGGTGCGACCCTGGCCGCCGTACTCGGTCGGCCAGCCGATGCCGAGCCAGCCGTCGGCGCCCATGCGGCGGACGACTTCGCGATAGACGGGACCTCCGCACTGCTGGATCTCGGCGTCGAGCGCAGCACGGAGCTCGGGCGTGAAGAGGGTCCGATAGTAGTCGCGGATCTGGCGGCGGAGCGCGTGCTGCTCCGGCGTGAAGTCGAGATGCATCGTGGGCTGGTCGCGTCCTTGTGCGCGGCGGGTGGAAGCGAGGCGCCGCGAAAAATGAAACACGTTCTAAGAACGCGCGCACTATGCAGCAATCGGTTCCGTGATGCAACGCGCCGGCGCGCCCGAGACGCCGCCGATCGAGGGACGAGGTGCGCGCGTCAGTACGCGTCGCCGGGTGGCGGTGGCGGACGACCCGGCGG
>DAIQBH010000039.1:0-31677 GCA_036781285.1 Thermodesulfobacteriota bacterium
ATGCGGGCCGCTGGCGTGGCGTGCGCCGTCGGGTGAACGGCGCGCGGCCGTGCGATCGCCGTGACAAGTCGCATGGTGCCACGACGGTGCCGCTGGGATTCCGGTTGGTTCACGCGGGGCGCCGCGCGGTCGCGCGTGCGTCAGGTCATGGCACCCGCGTTGCACCTTGTCGCGAACCGACTTTTCCCGAGGAGGCGCCATGCGCACGATGATCACGACGATCGGCTTCACCCTGATGACCCTGTTCGCGGCGAGCTCCGCGTTCGCGGAGTGCGAGCTCAGCTGCGCGGCCGAGTGTCGTCAGGAGAGCGTCATCTGCGTCGGCGCCGCGAATCTCGAAGGGCGGATCGGCAGACAGCAGTGCGCGACCGACGCCGCGGACGCGTTGATCGCCTGCGAGATCGACGCCCTCGATCTCCGCGGGGATTGCGTCGGTCTCTGCGGGGTCGACCTCAAGGCGTGCGGCGCCGAGGCGAAGGTCGGGCTGAAGCAGTGCAAGGAGACCGTCAAGATCGAGCTGGCGGGGTGTCAGAACGCGGTCGCGACACTGCTCGCCGCCGACAAGACGGCGTGCGCGGAAGAGAACGCCGACTGCCTGTCGACCTGCGTCGAGTAGCGCGGCGGGTCGGCGCCCTCGACCTCGTTCCGTGCGGCGCGTCGCGGTTGACTGCCCCCTTCGGTCTGGTAGGTACAGCCGCTTCGCGCGCCCATAGCTCAGTTGGATAGAGCGCTTGACTACGAATCAAGAGGTCGCAAGTTCGAATCTTGCTGGGCGCATTCGTGAAGTCCGCTCCTGAGTAGCCGAGCGTCGTAGGTCGCCGATCCCGCGAGGTGGACGCCGGCCTCCCCGAGGTTCCCGCGACCGCCTCCCCGCGGTCGCTCCTCGTCTCCGACCCGTCCGCGGGCGGACTTTTTCGTTGACCAGACGGCCGGATGTCGGCTCTAATGCCGCGCTACCGACGCCTCGAGCCCGGGGCGGCGCCAACCCCAAAGAGCAAGGAGCCTCCCGATGTCTCTCTTCACCCCTCGCGGACGCCGCCGTTCGCGCGTGTCGCTCTCGATCGTCGCGTTCGCGGCCGTAGTCGCTCTGGCGCTCACTGGCGATGTGCGCGCCGAGGTGCAGACCAGCGGCCAGCAGAAGTGTCTGAACGCGCTCTACAAGGGCGCGGGCAAGGTCGGCCAGTCGCAGGGCAAGGTGAACAGCAAGTGCGTGAAGTCGCGCCAGGCGAACGCCACCGATCAGCTCGGCAATCCTGATCAGGAGCGGACGCTCGACGCGTGCCCGTCGAACGACATCAAGGGCTCGGTCGCCAAGGCGACGGCGGGGCTCGTGGCGACCGAGACGAGCAAGTGCACCGTGGAGCCGCCGACCTACGGTGCGGGGACGGCCGACCAGCTCGCGGGCGCGGCGTCTTCGCAGAGCCGGGCGGTCCTGCGCGATCTTCTGGGACTGAACCAGCATTTCGCCGTGATCAGTAAGGTCGCGTACGCCGACAAAGCGGCGGCCTCCTGTCAGCCGGTCACCATCCAGAACGCGGGGAAGCTCTACGACACGCTCTGGAAGGAGATGCAGGGAGCGGCGAAGAGCGCTCTCGCCGGGAAGACCGCGCCCGCCGTGACCTCGGCTGCCGAGCTCCAGACCGCGATCGAGAGCGCGCTTGCCGCGGACGTGAAGGGCAAGATCGCGAAGGCGACGCTGAAGCTCACGGACGCCATGGCCAAGACGTGCGGCGCGACGGATCAAGAGCTCATCACGATGTTCAAGGGTAGCTGCATGCCGAGCGCCGCGACCACCGCGGCGCAGCTCTCCGCATGCGCGGTAAGCGCCACGCGCTGCCGCTTCTGTCGCGCGCTGACCGGCTCGACCGGGCTCGGGTTCGATTGTGAAGCGTTCGACGACGGCGCCGCCAACGACTCGTGCGTCGGGTTTGCGAACGCGCACGAGATCACGAACCCCGCCGAGCTGATCACCGGCCCGCTCGCCGACGGGCGCGTCGGGGACACCATGATGGAGAACGCCTACGCCCGGTTCGTCATCCAGCAGCCGAACGTCCGCGACATGTACAGCGTCGGCGGCTTCGGCGGGAACATCATCGACGCCGAGCTCGTCGGTCACCCCGGCATGGACAACTTCCTGGAGATCCAGCCGGCCATCAACATCGAGACCGTCGTCAACGCGACGTCGCTCGAGATCGTCAACGACGGCAGTGACGGCGGCGCCGCCGTCGTCCGCACGTGCGGTCCCGACGACCTCCTCGACTTCGTGAACCCGTCGACCATCATCGAGGGCGCGGGGCTCCAGTTCCCGGCGTTCGCGAACGACAACGACCAGGACGTCACCGCGTGCACCGAGTACATCCTCGAGCCCGATGCGACCTATCTGAAGATGGTGACGACCATCTTCAACAACGAGCCCGTCGCGACCGGGTTCCCCGTCGGTGACTTCATCAATGCCTCCGGCGAGCTCGACCAGTGGGGGAGCGGGGACGAGGGCATCGGCGTGCGGCTCCTCGGCGACGACATGGGCGTCTTCAGCTTCTTCGGATACGGGGAAGCGGAGGGCGTCGACTACGGCGTCACGACCATCAAGATCCCCGAGTCGAACCAGAACACCGGGTATTTTTCGACGAGCGGCGTCTCGTACATCCTCCACAGCCAGTCCGTGCTGGACGCGCTGCTGACGCAGAACCCGAAGTTCGACGTGGCGGCGGGGGGCAGCAAGTCGTTCACGCGCTACTTCGGCGTGGGCGACGGCAGCGGCGCCAACATGGTCACGCTCGAGAACAAGCTGAAGGGCGCGACGACCGGCCAAATCTCGGGCTGCGTCACCGTGAACGGGGTGCCGGCGCCGGGCGCCCGCGTCAGCGCGGGCCCCGTCCAGTCCGGCCAGATCACGCGTGTCCGGTCCACCTGGGTGACCGGTCCGGACGGGTGCTACTCGGGCACGCTCCTGACCGGCTCGACCGGTTTCGTCGTCTGGCGCGAAGGGACGATGTACGAGGGCGGCGCCGGCACTCCGCCGGTCTCGCTGGTCACCATCAATCAGCTCGTGCCCGCCGTGAAGAACTTCGATCTTCCGGCGCCGGGCCACGTGAACGTGACCGTCGTCGACGAGAACGACGATCCCGTCCCGGCGCGCGTCAGCATCGTCGGATTCGATCCCTCGCCGGATCCGACCTTCAGCGCCGACACCGGCCTCTTCCTCGACCAGAGCGACAAGCATCCGTTCGGCATCGTGCGCGCGGTCTACACCGATGCGGCCGGCGCCGTGGATTTCGACCTCGAGCCCGGCAGCTACCGGCTGTACGTCTCGCGCGGTGCCGAGTACTCGCTCTTCGACGAGGCGATCACGGTGACGGGCGGCGGCACCAACAACGTGGCCGCCAAGATCGGCCGCGTGCTCGACACGACCGGCTTTGCCTCGTCGGATCATCACGTGCACGGCATCCGCAGCGCCGATTCGCGCGTCAACGAGTCCGATCGCGTCCGGCAGTTCGCCGGCGAGGGCGTCGACAACGTCATCATGACCGATCACCACCACCACACCGACCTGAACCCGCGGATCAGCGCCATGGGCTTCGGCGCGTTCGTCACGTCGACGATCGGCGAGGAGATCACGACGTGGGATACCGGGCACTACAACGCGTACCCGATGACGGTCGATCCGAACCGGCCCTCGGGCGGCTCGACCGACTGGGGCGGCGCGGCGCCCGCCGGCCAGGACTTCCCGTCGGCCGGCGCCTACATCCTGACGCCGGCGCAGATCGCCGCGCTCGCGACCACGGGTCCGACCTCGACGCCGGATACGCTCATCCAGATCAATCACATCGACTCGCACTTCGTGCCGATGGAGATCGACACCTCGCAGGTGCCGCCGGTGTCGACGATCAGCCCCGCCGAGAAGCTCAACTTCCGCATGGATCCGGCGAGCGGCAACCTCTTCCATCATTTCGAGGCCCTCGAGATCTGGAACGGTCACAATCGCTCGCACCAGTCGCAGTTCCTGAACGAGCGCATCGGCATCTGGTTCAACCTCCTGAACCAAGGCCTCATCACCACCATGATCACCGACACCGACACGCATGCCTTCGCGAACCTCGAGACCGCGGGCGGCCGGAGCTGGACGGCGTCGTCGACGGACGACCCCGCGAGCATCTCGCCCGCGGAGATGGCGCAGTCGGTGGTGGCCGGGAAGGTGGTCGGCGGCCAGGGTCTCTACGTGCAGACGCGCCTCGTCGACGCGGCGATCCCGGCGAACGTCGCCGACCTCACGCTCGCGGGCGACACGCTGCTCACGGTGAGCAACCCGGTCGCGGGTCTCACGCTCGAGATCGACGTCCAGGCGCCGCTCTGGGCGGATTTCGACACGATCTTGGTGTACGCCAATGCGGCGACGATCCCGTCGCCGACGAACCCGGCGCCGCAGCTCTTCGGCGCGACGCCGACGACGACGCTCACGGCCGGCGGCGGGTTCACGATCAACACCGTGAACGTGCATCCAGGCGTGCCGGGCGGCTCGCGGCGCGAAGCGCACGTCTCGATTCCGTTCACCAACATGAGCACCGACACCTGGTTCGTGGTGGTCGTGAAGGGCAGCGACGGTGTCTCGCGCCCGATGTTCCCGGTGCACCCGGCGAATCTCGCGACGGCGGGCAACACGACGCTCGCGAACCTGACCGACGGCAACCTCGGCCAGAGCGGCGTGACCGCGCTCGGCGTGACGAACGCGCTCTACGCCGACGTCGACGGGAATCCGGGATTCGACGCTCCGCTCGCACCGTGACGACCGCCGCGACGGCGGCCGCGATGCTCGGCATCGCGACCGCCGTCGCGGGCCTCACCGCTTGTGACACTCGACGGCCCGCGGCGGACGTGCGCGCGTCGCCGAGCGCGCTCGCGACGTCGCCCGGCCCCAGCGCGGCTCCGGTACCGACCGCAGCAGTCGTCTCGGAAGCAGCGCCTCCGCCCGCGGCGGGACGGCCGTCTATGGCGGCAGCCGGCGGCGTGGCGATCCTCGCCTCGGCGGCGCGGTCGCAGGCGGTCGTCGCGGGGACGGTGACGCAGCCCGCGCGCCTGGACGTGAGCGGCTGGCGCGCGGAGCTTCGCATCGACACCGTCCTCTCCGGCCCGTTGCTCCTCGGCGATACCGTCACTCTCGCCTGGGAGGAGCTCTCGGCGTCGCGCGCGGTGCGGTTTCCGGACGGCGCGCGCGTGCTCGTGGTCCTCGATGCGCTGCCGACGCAAAGCCTCTGGCGCAAGCGGTTTCCCGCGCGCGACCAGGCGCGAGCGGTGCTCGTCGTGGCGGCGAACGGGGAGGCGTTCCTCGCGCGTCCCGACGGCCCCACGGTCTACGCCCTCCAGCACTATCTCGCGCTCACCCAGCGTGCGCGGGCCGAGGGCCCGGGAGCGCGGTGGCTCGCCGAGATCGTGCGGGCGGCGCATCCCGCGCTCGCGCGCGAGGCGCTCGGGATTCTCGATGCGGAGCCCGCCCGTCTCGATGCGATCGACGAGGACGGCGCGGCGGCCTTGCTCGCCGCGGCCCGCGACGCCACCCGCGATCCGTCGGTTCGAGGCGGAGCGCTCCGGCTCGCCGCGCGCCATCGTATCGCCGACACGCGCGAGGTCGCGCTCGGCCTCGTTGCGCCCGGGTCGCCGATGCGCGTCGAGGCGTATCGCGCCCTCGCGATCCTGCCCGATGGACTCACCCTCGCGCAGGCGGAGGATCTCCTCGGCGATGCCGATCCCGCGCTCCGTGGCGTCGGCATCGAGGTCGCGGGCCGCCGCGTCCCGCGAGCGCGCGTGCTCGCGCTCGTGCGCGACGAGGCGCCTGCGGTGCGGCTCGCCGCCGGCCGTGCGCTGCTCGCCCGCGACGACGACACCATTGCCGACGTCGTCGGGCTGCTCGACGATCCCGACGCCAACGTTCGGGCCGGCGTCGCGGAGGCCGTCGGCGCGCGCGGCGCGGATGCGATCCCGCCGCTCCGGGCCGTGGTCGACACCGGTACCGAGCGCGCCGCTCTCGCCGCGGTGCTGGGGATCTCGCGCGCGGGACGCCCCGGCGGCGCCGCGCTCGCCGCGATCGCCGAGAATCACCCGAACGAGTCGGTACGTGCCTTCGCGAAGCTCGGACTCGGCGAAGCGCCCGGGAGCCATAAGCACTGAGCACGCAACGGGACCCGTCGAACGGGCTCGGCGGGAAGCGGTGATCGGCCCCGGACCACGCGTGTACGTGCCGCGATTCGCGTAAGGCGACCGGCGCGGCGCTTGACCGGTTCTTTCCGCATCGCCTCGGGTCGTCTCCGGACGGCGCGCCGATTCGCCGCGATCGCAATGGCGCTATGCGGGCGACATGCGGACGGTGCGCGTGAGCCACCCTCGCGCGGGAAGCCCGAGACGCCCGGGGAACGCCGACTCCGGCGCGCTCCTCACCGCGATCGCCTGCGTCGCCGCGGCGCTCATGCTGTACGCGATCATGGCGCTGCTCGTAGGCGTGGCCGACGACGACTCGTCTCTCGGCCGGTGCCGGAACGGGACGATGCTCGCGGCGACGGCTTCCCTAGGCGTCGAGCTTGATCGTCGGTTTCTCGGGGTGCGGCCGGTAGAGGATGACGACGTGCCCGACGAGGCCGCAGAGCGCCGCGCCGGTTCCCGCCGCGAGCGCCTCGGCGTCGTCGTGCTTCGCCGCCGGTTGGTGCAGGCGCACCTTGATCAGCTCGTGCGCGGTGAGTGCCGCATCGACGGCGCGCAGGATCGCCTCGGTGACCCCGGCGCCCCCGACGTGCACGAGGGGCTCGAACCCGTGAGCGAGCCCGCGCAGGAACTTGCGTTGGCGGCCGGTCAGCTGGACGACTTCGGGCACGGGACGCGGACCCTACACGGGCGGCGTCCGGCCGACAAATCGTGTTCGAGCGGCGGACGCAGGGGACCGCTCAATGCCCCGGCGCGCGATGATCGTGTCCGGCGGGGCGCGCTGCGAGCTCGTCCACCCGCGCCGCGACGGCGGCGGGGGCGCAGAGTCCCTTGTCGGCCAGGAGCGTCTCGAAAGCGGCGAGCCAGCATTCCCAGTAGCGGTAGCTCGCGTCGGCGGGCGCGTGCGCACGCTCCCAATCGGCGATCGCGGTGATCAAGCGGTCGCGGAACTCGTCCCACGCGAACACGCCGCGCTCGTAGAGCGTCATCGTCATCCCGAACACGCGGCTTTCCCAGAGGGCGTCGAAGACGATCTCGCCGTTCTTCCGCGGCGGCGCGAGCGGACCCTCCCACTCGAGGACGCGTTCCGGGCGCGTCTCAGCCACCGGAGGCCTCGGGGCGCGCGACGCCGATCAACGTGTCGCGGGTCACGACGCCGGCGAGCCGCTCCTCGCTCCAGCCGTCGGTGCCCGCCGGGCGCGCGGGCAGCACCATGTAACGGACCTCGGCGCTCGAATCCCAGACGCGCACCTCGACGTCGGCCGGCACGTCGAGTCCCATCTCGCGCAGCACGACGCGCGGCTCGCGGACGACGCGCGAACGGTAGGCCGGGCTCTTGTACCAGGTCGGCGGGAGGCCGAGCAGCGAGGACGGGTAACACGAGCAGAGCGTGCAGACGACGACGTGGTGCACGCTCGGCGAGCTTTCGAGGACGACGATCGGTGTCTGACCCGGCCCTGTCGCGAGGCCGAGCTCCTCGGCGGCGGCCATTGGATCGGCGAGGAACCGGGCGCGGAACTCCGGATCCACCCAGGCGCGCGCGACCAGCTTCGCGCCGTTCAGCGGACCGATGTCCTGCTCGAAGCGCGTCACGATCGCGTCGATGACGTCCGGCTGCACGATGCCGCGCTCGACGAGCAGCGACTCGAGCGCCTCGGCGCGGAGCGCGTTCCGGCGCGCGATCGGGTCGTCGTCGTGAGCGTGATCGTGGTCGTGATCGTCGTGATCGCTCATGCGGGCTCCAGGTACGGCTCGAAGAGGTCGATGTGGACGGCGCTGTTCGCCTCGGCGTCCTCGCCCCAGAGCTCCCGCCCCTCGAAGCGCACGTTGTAGAGATACTGCGGTTGCTCGCCCCGGCGGTGCGCGTTCGTGTCTGGAAACACGTACGCTGGCCGGACGTGCGCGACGACGCCGCGCCGGCCGGCGACGTAGCGCGGCAGGCGCGTGTGGTGCTTCGGGCTCGCGACCCGGGCGCGCACGGAGGCGCCCGCCGCGAAGCGGGGGAGGGCGGCGCGCGTTCGTTCGAACCCGTACTCGGTTTCGGTGGGCGGCGTCGCGGGAGGCGGGGCGGGTATCGGGCGGCCGGCGACGCGCGCGTCCACCTCGCCGGGTGCCAGCACGCCGCGCTCCACCAAGATGCGCTCGAGCGACGCGCGCCACCGGCCATAGTAGCCGAGGGTCAGGTAGTCGACGACGTCGGTCCGCTCGATGCCGTGGCGAAAGGTGTCGACGTTCGCCCAGCCGTAGCCGACGACCAGGTAGACCATCCCGAGCACGCGGCCTTCCCAGCGAGCGTGGAAGACGGGCTCGTCGCGCTCGGCGTCGACGGGTCCGAAGCCGTGCATGCCGCCGAGGTCGTGGATGCCGTTCACGCGCTTACCTTTCCGCGCCGCTCGTTGTAGCTGCGACCCGTGCTCGAAGACAATCTCGATGGGACGATCATCGAGTGCTTCCCGGTGCCGACGGGCGAGGCGGAGCTCTCGGCGCTCCTCCGCGACGTCTTCGAGAAGCACTGGCACGAGGTCGTCTTCGGGCCGTGCATCCAGGGCGCCGTCTTCGAGGCGCAGTTGGAACGGGCGCGGCGAGCAGATGATCACGGTCTTCTTCCCGAACCCGTGGCTCGAGCCCGGTACCATGCGGCCGCGCCGCATGCCCGATGGGTCGGCGCTGGCGACGTGGATGGCGCTGCGCGCGCGACACGCCGGCGTTCCGGTCGAGCCGCCGCCGAGCGACCCGACGCCGCCGACGCTTCATTGGCAGACGGCAGGGTCGTCAGCGGCGAGTGTCGGCCGTCCTAGCTGTCGCTGCACCCCATCACGGCCTTTACCTCGAGGAACTCCTCGAAGCCGTGCTCGCCCCACTCGCGGCCGTTGCCGCTCTGCTTGTAGCCGCCGAACGGAGCGGCGAAGTCGGCGCCGGCGCCGTTCAGGTGCACGTTGCCGGTGCGGAGGCGGCTCGCGACGCGGAGCGCGCGCTCGGGGTCGCCGGAGGCGACGTACCCGGAGAGGCCGTACACGGTGTCGTTGGCGATCCGGATGGCGTCCTCCTCGGTGTCGTACGGGAGGATCGCGAGGACCGGGCCGAAGACCTCCTCGCGCGCGATCGTCATCTCGTTCTTGACGTTGGCGAAGACGGTCGGGCGGACGAAGTAACCCTTCGAGAGCCCTTCGGGGAGGCCAGGGCCGCCGGCGACGAGCTCGGCGCCTTCCTCGATGCCCTTCTTGATGAGGCCCTGGATCTTGTCGAACTGGACCTTGCTCACGACCGGGCCGATCTGGATGCCTTCGGTATTGGGATCGCCGACCGTGGTCGCCTCGGCGGCGGCCTTCGCGAACTTCACCGCGTCGGCGTGCTTGGCGCGCGGCACGAGCATGCGCGTCGGCGCGTTGCACGACTGGCCGCTGTTCATGAAGCAGCTGCGGACGCCGCCCTTCACCGAGCGCTCGAGGTCGGCGTCGTCGAGGATGATGTTGGCCGACTTGCCGCCGAGCTCCTGCGCGACGCGCTTCACGGTGTCGGCGGCGTTCTTCGCGACCTGGATGCCGGCGCGCGTCGAGCCGGTGAACGACACCATGTCGATGCCCGGATGCGATGCGAGCGCCACGCCGACCGTCGGACCGTCGCCGTTCACGAGGTTGAAGACGCCGGGCGGGACGCCGGCTTCGTGCAGCACTTCCGCAACGAGGATCGCGTTGAGCGGCGCCACCTCGCTCGGCTTCAGCACCATCGTGCAGCCGGCCGCGAGCGCAGGCGCGACCTTGCACATGATCTGGTTCACCGGCCAATTCCACGGCGTGATGAAGCCGCAGACGCCGACGGGCTCGCGCAGGATGCGGGTCGTCCCTTTGTTCTCGACGAAGCTGTAGTGCTTCAGCACCTCGAGCGTCTGCATGAGGTGCGCGAGCCCCGACGGTGCTTGCGCGGCGTTCGCGAGCCACGCGGGCGCTCCCATCTCGAGCGAGATCGTGGCCGCGATCTCGCCGAGCTTGGTCTGGTACACGCCCATGATGCGCTCGAGCAGCGCGACGCGCTCCTCGCGCGACGTCCGCGAGAACGTCTCGAACGCGCGCCGCGCGGCCGCGACGGCGCGATCGACGTCCGCGGCGCTGCCGAGGCTGATGCGGCCGATCACCTCTTCGGTCGCGGGGGCGATCACGTCCAAGGTCTTCGGCACGGCGGGCTTCACCCACTGGCCATCGATGTAGAAGTCGAGATTCTCTCGCATGGCGCTGCTCCTCCCGAATGTCGGTCGATCTCGTCGATGTCGCAGAGGCCCGATCTCCATGCAAGCGCGCAGAGCAAGCGCGCAGACGCACGCGAGTTGGAAAAACGAGACAGCAGATTCTCCAAAGCTCAACCGCGATGCACGACGAAACCTCCGAGTTTCCGGGACGCTCGGTGGCCGCGCTCTTGCTCTGAAATTCCCGCATGTCGGCCGTGAAGATTGGCGCGAGTCGCCAGGTGATCATTCCGAAGAAGGTCTACGAAGAGCTGGGCTTGGCGGCAGGCGACTATCTCGACGTCAAGGTCCAGGACGGGAGCCTGCTGATGAGTCCCAAAACGCTGGTCGACAAGCCGGTCCACACACCACAACGGAGGGAAGAGCAATGCGTAGAGTGATCGCGATGGCCTGCGCGAGCGTCCTGTTCGCGAGTCTGGCGGCGGGCTGTGTCATCAGCCGCAAGGAGACGATCCGCGAGCCGCGGACCAACGTCACCACGGAGCGCCGGAGCACCGTCGAGACGGTCCCGGGTGACACCGAGATCCGGACGCGGACGACCGTCGAACGCGATTATTGATCGGCGTCGAGCGGGCGACGTTTTCCCCGCTCGCCCCGGACCCGGTGAACCCCGTTCAGCGCCGACTGAACGCCTTCCTCGCGAGAGACGTCACTCGCCATGGTGTTCAGCGTCGACAAGTGTCCCGAAACCGGCGTCAGCCTTCGCTATGACGGCCACTTGCACACCATTCGGAACGCCGCGGGCACCTGGGACATCCGCCTCGAGCTCGAGCAGCTCGGCGCGGGGGAGATCGTGGGTGTCGGCTCGGTGACGACCCCGCTCGATGCCCCGCACGACGGGGTCACGGCCCGCGTCATCGCGAGCGGGCGGATCGGACAGGACCGGACCGGCGTACTCGAGCTCACGCCCCTCGCGGCTGCCGGGCGCGGCGTCATCGCGCTCGCGGTGCGGTTTGCGCCGCGGATCGACGAGCACGAGGAGCCGGTCGTGACCGAAGTGCTCGCGATCGTCGGCTTGCCCGCATAGGGATCGTCGGCTCGTCCGGGTACGAAGCCGCCGTGCCGTGCGGTCGCCCCGGCCTCCGTGGTAAGGGCGCCCGCATGACCCGTGAAACCGTGCTTCTCGACCTCCGCGACGACGGCATCGCCGTCGTCACCTGGAACCGCCCCCGGCAGCGCAACGCCTTCAATCGGCAGATGTGGTGCGAGGCGCGCGATCTGTTGAACGAGCTGCGCGAAGATCGGCGGGCACGGGTCGTGGTCGTGACCGGGGCAGGCGAGGGATTCACCGCCGGGCAGGATCTCTCCGAGATGTCGGCGGCGCCGGGCAACGCGGAGCACCCGTTCGGGAGCTTCATGGACGCGCTCATCGCCTTCGACAAGCCGCTCCTCGCCGCGGTGAACGGCGTCGGCGTCGGCATCGGGCTCACGCTGCTGCTCCACTGCGACGTCGTGTACGTCGCGGAAGAGGCGCGGCTCCGCGCGCCCTTCGTACCGCTCGGCGTGGTGCCCGAGGCGGCCGCGAGCTACATGCTCCCGCTCATCATCGGGTATCAGCGCGCGGCCGAGATCCTCTACACGGGCGAATGGATCGACGCGACACGCGCGGTCGCGCTCGGACTCGCGTCGCGGGTGTGCTCGCGGGCCGAGCTCGTGCCGGCGCTGCTCGAGGTCGCGGCCAAGATGGCCGCGGGACCGATCGGCTCGATCCGCCACACCAAGCGCCTCCTCCTCGCGACCCGCGCCGATCAGGTGCGTGCGGCGCGCGCCCGCGAGGATGCGGGGTTCATCGAGCGCGTCGGCACGCCGGAGAACATGGAAGCGATCATGGCATTCTTCGAGAAGCGACCGCCTGATTTCTCGAAGCTCTAGACTGGCCGCGCATGGCCGACCGCCGAGATGCCTGCCACCCGCCGTTCGCGCGCGGTCAGAGCGGCAGGTCGCCGGTCGCCTTGCGGCTCGAGCCGTGCTCCTTCCAGGCGGCGATCGTGCGCTGGGCGATGCGCATCTGGTGCACCTCGTCGGGCCCGTCGGCGAAGCGCGCCCAGCGCGCGTGCTGGAACATGTGAGCGAGCGGCGTGTCGGTCGAGTAGCCGAGCGCGCCGTGCACCTGGATCGCGCGGTCGATGATGCGGCCGAGCGCGTTCGCGACGAAGTGCTTCGCCATCGACACCTCGGAGACGAAGTCGAGACCGCGGTCGATCTTGTACGCGGCGTGCAGCACCATGAGCTTGCACTGGTAGAGCTCCATGGTGGAGTCGGCGATCATCCATTGGATGCCCTGCTTCTCGGAGAGGAGCGAACCGTGGGCGAAGCGCTTGGTCGCGCGGTCGACCATCATCTCCATCGCGGTCTCGGCCTGCGAGATCCACCGCATGCAGTGCGCGAGTCGCGCCGGGCCGAGCCGATACTGGCCGAGGCGATGGCCCTGACCGCGGCCGCCGAGCATGTTCTCGCTCGGGATGCGGAGATCCTCGATGCGAATCTCGGAGTGGCCGGTCGAGCCGTGCATCGTTTCGACCTCGCGGACGCGCGTCCAGCCGGGTGAGGGCAGGTCGACGATGAAGCCCGTGTTGGCCGCCTGCGGCTTCTCCGGATCGTCCTCGGTGCGCGCGATCAGGATCGCGAAGGCGGCGCGGCGCGCGTTCGAGATGAACCACTTGTGGCCGTTCGCGACCCAGTCGTCGCCGTCGCGGACGGCCTTCGTCTGGATGAGCGTCGGGTCCGAGCCCGCGACCTCGGGCTCGGTCATCGCGAAGCAGCTCATCACATGGCCGTCACAGAGCGGGCGAAGATACTTCTCCTTCTGCGCGTCCGTCGCCCAGTGGAGCAGGGTGTGCATGTTGCCCTCGTCGGGCGCCTGGCAGTTGAGCACCCACGGGCCGTAGTAGGCCTTCGCGGCCTCCGCCTGGACCATTGCGAGCTCGACGTGGCCGAGCCCCATGCCGCCCCATTCCTTCGGCATGTGCGGCAGCCAGAGTCCGGCGGACTTCGCCTCGGCGCGCATCTGGAGGAGCAGCTTGATGTAGTCGCTGCGCTCGATCTTGTCGGGATCGCCGATCTTGGCTTCGCCCGGCTTCACGACCGTCTGGATGAAGTCGCGGACGCGCTCGCGGATTCGCTCGAGCTCGGGGCTCAGGGTGAAATCGATCGCCATGTCGTCGGTCTCCTTCGAATCGCCTGCCTATCACGCTCGCCTCTCGGTTGAAGACTCGGCGACCGACGTGACAGAACGACGCCATGCGAACGATGCGATGGATGGTGGCGGCGTTGGCCGCGATGCTCGGGGCGGTCGATGCTGCACGGGCACAGCCCGCGATGTGGCAGGGGTACGCGCAGGCCGCGATCGCCGCGCACGCGCGGCGGGTCGGCGGGCAGGCGCCCCGCGAATCGCGGAAGACGTGTGAAGGCGACGTCAACGGCGACGGCAAGGTCGATGCGGCGGTGCTCTATACGATCGAGAACGCCGCGGGCGGCAACGGCTGGACGCAGTACATCCTCGTGATGGTCGCAGCGCCCCAGGGTGTCGGCGCGACCAATCCCAAGGAAGTCGGCGCGACCGGCAAGCGCAGCGTCGAGAGCTGCACGCTCACGGCGGGGGCGATCGAGGCGACGACCAAGGAATGGGCGCCCGAAGATCCGTCGTGCTGTCCGAGCAAGCCGGGGACGCTCCGACTCGGGTTCGAGAAGGGCAAGGTCGTCGACGCGCCCGCCGCCGCCGCACCCGCGCCGGCTCCCTCCGCGTCCTAGCACGCATGATCGCGGGGCCGCTCTCGGGCATCACGGTCGTCGACCTGACCCGCGTGCTCGCGGGTCCGTTCTGTACGCTCACGCTCGCCGACCTCGGCGCGCGCGTCATCAAGGTCGAGCATCCGAATGGCGGCGATCTCGCGCGCCAGCTCGGCCCCATGGTGAACGGGGTCTCCGGCTACACGCTGTCGGTCAACCGCGGGAAGGAAGGCATCGCCCTCGATCTGAAGCGCGAGGACGACGTCGCGATCTTCCATCGTCTGCTGGCGCGCGCCGACGTGCTCGTCGAGAACTATCGCCCCGGCGTCATGGAGAAGCTCGGCCTCGGCTGGGAGGCGTTGCGCGCGCGGTATCCGCGCTTGATCTACGCCGCGACGTCGGGATTCGGGCAGTCGGGACCGTACGCCGACTACGCCGCGTACGACCTCGTCGCGCAGGCGATGGGCGGCATCATGAGCCTGACGGGCCACCCGGGGAATCCTCCGACCCGCGTCGGCGTCTCGATCGGCGACATCGCGGCCGGCCTCTACACCGCGGTCGGCATCAACGCGGCGCTCGTGCACCGCGCGCGGACGGGCGAGGGAATGATGATCGACGTCGCGATGCTCGATTGCCAGGTCGCGATCGGCGAGAACGCGATCGCGCGCCACTTCGCCGGCGAGACGCCCGGGCCGATCGGCGCGCGCCATCCGACGTCCGCGCCGTTCGACGCGTTCCCGACCGCCGACGGCTGGATCGTCATCGCGAGCGCCGACGACGCCGGCTATCGGCGGCTCTGCGTGACCCTGGAGCTCCCCGAGCTCGCGACCGACCCGCGCTTCACGGCGGTCGGTCTCCGCGTCGCGAATCATCAAGCATTGAAGGACGCGCTCTCCGCGCGGCTCGTCACCCGGCCGAGCACCGAATGGATCGCGATCCTCCGTGACGCCGGCCTGCCGTGCGGGCCTATCAACACCATGGCCGAGGTCGTCGCCGATCCCCAGGTCGCGGCGCGCAACATGATCGTCGAGGTGGACGACCCGCGGGCGGGGAAGGTGCGGCTCTTCGGCTGTCCGATCAAGATGTCGGCGTTCCCCGATCCGCACGAGCGCGCCACCGCGCCGGCGCTCGACGGCGATCGCGCCCGCATCCTCGCCGAGCTCGACGACGACTGAGACTTCGAGGCGACCCTCGTGCTCGTGCACGGTCGCGGGACTTTTGCAGCATTGCCAGGTGCGGCGCGGACGCGGATGCCGTGAGCGGCGCGCTGTGCCCGGCCCTGGCGAGTGCGTCATGAGGCGCGCATCGGCGCTGGGGGACGCGACAGGCGCATGTCCGCGTCCCGCTTCGGATCGCGCGGCGTAGGCGTCGTCCCCCGCGTCGTCTGCCGTCGTGCCGCGGACGCGTCGTCCGCGGGCCTCGCGAGGGCATGGCACTTATATTGGACCAGGGCGGGGCATGCCCCCGGTGATCGATGGAGTCATGCGGCGGCTCGCCCAGGCGACCGTCGAGCAGCAGCGCGCGAGCAAGCTGCACCCCGTGCAACGCGACCTCGCTCTCGGGCTTCTGCCGAGCGAGACGTACGTCGCGTGGCTGAGCCAGCTCTTCTTCGTGCACCGCGGGCTCGAATGGCACCTCGGGCGGCTCCGCGCGGTCGTGCCGCCGCTGAACGCGGTGGTCCGTGATCACTACTTCCACACGCCCGCGCTCGCGTCGGACCTCGCGTGCTTCGGCGTCGGCCTCCAGCGCCTCACGCCGCTCGCATCGACGAGCGTCCTGGTCGAGCTGATCGACGGCCTCGCGGTGCGCTCGCCGCTCGCGCTCATCGGGCTCGCCTACGTCCTCGAGGAGGGGAAGAACGGCGGCCGGCACATCGCGAAGCGCGCGCGCCTCAAGTACCGGCTCCGCGCCGGCCACGGCGTCGCGTACCTCGATCCCTACGGCGAGGCGCAGCGCCAGCGCTGGCTCGACTTCAAGGCCGACATGGAAGCCGCGCTCTTCGAGCCCGACGAGATCGCCGTCATCGCCGAGGCCGCCCGTCTCATGTACCGCAGCCTGATCGCCGTCATGGACGAGATCCTCGCCCTCGAGCGAATCAGTCGACGTCGGGCGTAAGCGCGAAAATCAGTCGCCACGGTCAGGTGCCGCGGCGGGACGTGCGGTAGCGGCCCGCTGGCTCAGGAGAACCTCGACTCCGCACCGCTCAAGGGCATGCTTGCGCAGGGCCGCGTAGCGGTCCTCACGAGCCCGCGGACCGCTACCGCACGTCCCGCCGTGTGACGGTGCCGGCGGGCGCCTATTTGAACATCAGCATGATGTCGGGGCCGCCGCGTAACGTGTGGCCGCCGTCGACGGCGAAGACTTGGCCGGTGATCCAGGAGGCGCCGTCGCTGAGGAGGAATGCCGCCGCGTTCGCGATGTCCTCGACGGTGCCGAGACGGCCGAGGGGCATCAGTGACTCGTAGTTGGCGCGCGTGAGTGGGTTGGTCGCCAGCGCGGCGGCGAGGTCGGTCGGGACCAATCCGGGGCGGAGGGCGTTCACGCGGATGCCGTGCTCGCCGAGCTCGTCGGCGGCGCAGCGGGTGAGCATCTCGACGCCCGCCTTGGAGACGCAGTAGGCGCTCATCATGCGGTGGGTGAGGACGCCGGCGATCGACGAGACGTTCACGATGGCGCCGCCCCTGCCGAGCTTCATCATGGCGGCGCTCTCGTGCTTCAGCGCCAGCATGGTGCCGTCGAGGTTCGTGCGGAGCGTGGAGCTCCAGGTCTCGAACGCCTGCTCGTGCACGCCGCCGGCGCTGCCGGTGCCGGCCGCATTGACGGCGTAATCGAGCCGGCCGAACCGCTCGACGACGGCCGCGACGGCGCGCTCGACGTCGGCTTCGGTGCCGACGTCGCCCGCGACCGTCAACGTCGCTGCCGACGCGGGGAGGGTCTGGGCGGCGCGCGCCAGCTTGTCGCCGTCGCGTCCCATGAGCGCGAGACGCGCGCCGCGCGCCGCGAGCGCCTGCGCGATGCCGAGGCCGATGCCGCTGCCGCCGCCGGTGACGAGTCCGACTCGATCCTTCATGTCCGCCATGCGCCCGTGTTTGGCACGCATGGCGGCGGCTCTCAATCCGTCAGGGCGTGAGCGTGCGCTGCGCCGGGGCCAGGCTCGCGGCGACGGCGTCGGCGAGCGGCTCGACCTCGTCGGCGGCGAGCGTCGTGATCGTGATGCGGATCGCGGGGCCGCTCGCGAGCCGGTAGCGCTCGCCGCCGTTCACCGCGTACCCCGCGTCGAGGAGCGCCTGCACGACGGGCAGCTCCTCGGGGACCGGCACCCACACGTTCAGTCCCGAGCGGCCCGTGGCCGGAACGCCGCGGCGGGCGAGGGCGTCGACGAGACCCTGGCGCCGCGCGGCGTAGGTCGCGGCGGCGCGTTTGACGATCGAGCTCGTCGCGCCGTCCGCCCAGAGCGTCGCGACCAGACGCTGGAGCACATGGCTCACCCAGCCCGTACCGACGAGCTGCCGGCCCTCGACGCGCGCGATCGTCGTCGCGTCGCCGGTCAGGATCGCGAGCCGGAGGTCGGGCCCGAGCGACTTCGAGACCGAGCGAACGACCACCCGGCGCGCGCGGGACGGCTCGCAGACGGTGAACGCGGGCGTGCCCGCGACCGGGCCCGCGTGGTCGTCCTCGATCACGAGGAAGTCGGGATGAGGTCGCAGCACCTTGCGGAGCTCGGAGGCGCGCGCGGCGTCGAACGCGGCGCCGGTCGGATTCTGCGCGCGCGGGGTCAGGATGCAGCCGGCGGCGCGGTGCCCGATCGCACGCGCGAGCGCGTCCGGCAGCACGCCGGCATCGTCCATTTCCATCGGCTCGGGGACGAGGCCGAGCGCGGCGACGAGGTCGATGACGCCCGGGTAACCGGGGTCCTCGATCGCGATGCGGTCGCCGGACCGCAGATGGGCTTGCAGCGTACGCTCGATGCCGTCGAGCGCGCCGCCGGTGACGGCGAGCGCGTCGTTCGGGATGCCGTCGCGCGCGAGTTGACGCGCCGCCGCGGTGAGCAGGGCGGGGAGGTTGGCGTTCTCGCCGTACGAGCGCTGGGTCGGATCGATGCGGGCGAGCGCGGGACCGAGATCCGGGAGGAGCGCCGGGTTCGGCCGACCGTTCGCGAGATCGCGGACGTGGGCCGGAATCGCGAGCGCCCGCCGCGTGGGGAGCGGCGGCCGCGGCCGGACGCGGGTGCCGCGGCGGCCGTGCGAATGCAGGAGGCCGCGGGTCGTGAGGACGCGATAGGCCGCGGCGACCGTGCTCGGGCTCACGCGCAGCGAGGAGGCGAGGGTGCGCACCGCCGGAACCGTCGCCCCGCTCGCGAGCCGGCCGTCGCGAATGCCCGCTTCGATGCTCGCGGCGATCGTGCTTGCGGTGTCGCCACTGATTCGGTACTGTACTGGCACTGAGGCGTGTTTGTATCAGTACAGAAAGGAGCCGGCAAGTGCCGATCATTGGCCCGACCCCCCGCACCACCCTGAAGCGCCGCGCCCAGCGCGGCGTCTACGATCACGACGCCGTCGTCCGCATCCTCGACGAAGGGCTCGTCTGCCACATGGCCTTCGTCGCCGACGGCCAGCCCTTCGTGCTGCCGACGGCGTACGCGCGCATCGACGACCAGGTCTACCTGCACGGCTCGCCTAGCAACCGCATGCTGCGGACGGGGGCGAACGGCGTCGGGCTCTGCGTCACCGTCACGCTGCTCGACGGCCTCGTGCTCGCCCGCTCGGCCTTTCATCATTCGATGAACTACCGCTCGGTGGTCCTTCTCGGGACGGCGGTCCGCGTCGACGACCCCGCCGAGAAGCGCGCCGCGTTCCGGGCGCTCGTCGAGCACGTGTGCCCCGGCCGGTACGCGGGCGTGCGGCCGCCGACCGAGGACGAAATCACCGGGACGCTCGTCCTGCGCCTGCCGATCACGGAAGGATCGGCCAAGGTGCGGAGCGGTCCCCCGATCGACGACGAGAGCGACTACGCGTGGCCGGTCTGGGCCGGGGTCCTTCCACTGACGACGCGTTCCGGTGCGCCGATCGCCGACCCGCGCCTCGATCCCGAGCACGGCGTCCCGGCATACGTCGCCAACTACGCGCGAGGATGAGCACGATGCTGCGTCTCTACGACTACCTACCGTCCGGCAACGGCTACAAGGTGCGCCTCCTGCTCGCGCAGCTCGCGATCCCGTTCGAGCTCGTGCAGCTCGACATCGTGAAGGGCGAGACGCGCACCCCCGAGTTCCTCGCGAAGAACCCGAACGGCCGCATCCCGCTGCTCGAGGTCGAGCCCGGGAAGTTTCTTCCGGAGTCGAACGCGATCCTCTTCTACCTGAGCGAGGGCACGCCGTTCCTGCCGGCCGATCGCTGGGAGCGCGCGCAGGTACTCCAGTGGATGTGCTTCGAGCAATACAGCCACGAGCCCAACATCGCGACCGTGCGCTTCTGGGTGCACTACACCGAGCTCACGCCGGAGCGACGGGCCGCGATCGAGCAGAAGCGGCCGCTCGGTTACGCCGCGCTCGACGTGATGGAGCGGCACCTCGCGCAGCACCGGTTCTTCGTCGGCGAGCGCTACACCATCGCCGACATCGCGCTGTACGCCTATACGCACGTCGCCGACGAGGGCGGCTTCGACCTCGGCCGCTACCCTGCCGTGCGGGCGTGGCTGGATCGCGTGCGCGCCGAGCCGCGGCACGTACCGATCACGCAGGCCTGATCGTGGGCACGACCGTCGGGGTCCTCGGTGCGAACGGGGTGTACGGGCGTCATCTGCTGCCGCGGCTGACCGCCCGTGGCCATCGCGTCGTCGCGCTGGTGCGCCGTCCGGACGCCGCGGCGAGCGCGGCCGCCGCGGGCGCGGAAGTACGGCGCGCCGACGTGTTCGACGGCGCGTCGCTCCGCGACGCATTGGTGGGCTGCGACGTCGGCATAAACCTCGTGACGAGCTTGCCGGCGCCCGGCAAGACGACCGGCGACTTCGCCGCGAACGATCGTGTGCGGCGCGAAGGTACGCCCATCTGGGTGCAGGCCTGCCGCGACGTCGGGGTCGGGCGCATCGTGCAGCAGAGCATCGCGATGGTGAACGCCGCGGGTGACGCGGAGGCCGACGAGGACACGATGCTGCCTGCGGGCGACGACGTCGCGGGCCAGGCGATCGCGGCCGCGCGCGCGATGGAGGACACGATCCGCGCGTCGGGCCTCGACTGGGTGATCCTCCGCGGCGGCCTCTTCTACGGCCCCGGCACCGGCTTCGACGACGACTGGTTCGCGCGCGCCCGCGCCGGCCGCTTGCGCCTCCCGGGCGACGGCCGCGACTGGGTTTCTCTGGTCCACATCGCCGACATGACGGAAGCGACGGTCGCGACGCTCGACCGCTGGCCGTCGCGCCGCCCCCTGATCGTCGCCGACGACCGCCCGAGCCGATGGAGCGAGATATTCGCGCACATCGCCGCCCTCGCAGGCGGCCCCCGGCCCGAGCCCGGCGGACGCGCCGGTTTCCCCTCCTTCCGCGTCCGCAACACACGCGCCCGCGACACGCTAGCCTGGCGCCCGCACTACGCCGACTATCGCTCCGGTCTCGCCCGCTAGCCTGCTCTAGCTCGTTCACTGCGAACGCGGCGCTGCGTGGCGCGGAGTCTGGGGACGGCGGAAGGAGCCGATCTCGGCAAGGAGCGCAATCGAAAGTCCATCCGAGGAAGCGATCGAGCTCCCGCGAGCCACATGCGCCCATCATCGCGAAGCGGATCGTGAGCCCGTACGCGACCGACGCGCCGACCACGCGCGACGTCGCCGTAGCGACTGGAGCCGTCCCCAGACTCTGCGCCGAGCAGAGTCCGTCGCTTCGCAGTGAACCACCACCAGCCGGCCGTCCGAGCTTGACGCCAGTTGACGTCACGCGACGGAGCTCGCGCTCATAAGGGATCGTTTCGTCGATCACGGCCCGCGGCTTCCGTCTTGCTCCAGTCTTCCCATGGCCAGCGAGCTCGTAGCGTGGGCGCCGGACGTCGACGACGTCCCGGCGGCGGTGGTGGTCGGACGGCCGGGATGGGTGCGGACGATGGAGCGCTTGGCACCGCTCGGCGCGCGGCTCTTCGGACGGCGGCACTTCCGCGCCGGCGTCGATCGAGTCGCGTGCCGCGCGGTGCACGGGGCCGCCGCGCGCGGCGCGCTCTTCGCGTTCGCGCCGCCGCCGCACTTCGTGCGGGCGACGGCCGGGCGAGGACGCCGACCCGTGGATCTGTATCGCGGCCGCGCGCCGCTCGTGAGCGGGCTCGCCGCCGCCGGTGAGACGCGCCTCCGCCATCATCGCGGCGCCGGGACGCGCGGTGCGCTCGTCGTCGTGAATCGCGGAACGGGCCTCCTCGCCGACGTCGTCGCGCGTCGTCTCGCGGCGGCGCTCGTCGCGATCGGCTTCGACGTTGCGATCCCGATCGCCGGGCTTGGAACCGACGACGACGAGCAGGACTGGGCGCGCACGGTCGGCTCCGCGCTCGCGACCGTCGTCCGGCGCGTCCACGACGGCGCCGCCGTCGAAGCGTGGGCGCGCGCGCTCGGCTACCGCACCGTGCTCGCGACCGGCATCGGGATCGGCGGCACCGTGACCGCGCTCCTCGCCGCGACGACTTCGCGCTTCGACGGCTGCGTGCCGATCCTCGCCGGACCGCATCCCGGGCGCCTCTGGCTGCCGCCGCGCGCGCTCGCGCGCGCCGCCGATCACGAGGCGCTCGCGCGCGACGACGTCCGCCAGGTCCGGACGTGGCTCCGTCTCTTCGATCCGATCGCGCCGGGACGCCTGCCGGCGCCGCGCCACCGGGCCGGCGTCACCGTCGTCGGCTTCCGCTACGATCGCCACGTGCCGCCGGCCGACGTGCAGGCGCTCGCCGACCATTGGAAGGTGCGAGCGGTCTGGCTCGAGCGCTGCCACGTCGAGCTGCCCCTCGCCATCGGCGCGCTCGCGACCGTCGTCGCGCACGCGGCCCGCTCCGCCGGGTGAGAGGATTGCGGTCGCGATTCTCCTCCACTATACAGGCCCGGTTCCAATGGTCCCCGGTAGCTCAGTTGGTAGAGCGTTCGGCTGTAACAATGCAGCCTCGTCGGGAAACCGGCGAGTGAAAAGCGGGTGAATTCAGGGAAGCCTGACGGCGAAGACGCGCAAGGGAATCCTGAGCCAAGCTCCTCAATGAACCGCTCGTTCCGATCGATGAACCGATCGCTTCGATCGATGCACCGATCGCGACGGCGGCAGGGTGGGGGGAAGGTGCAGAGACTAGGGAGTGACGAAAGAATAATCTCCCCGCGAGCGCCCGCCACCTACGTCCTTCCGGATAGGGTGATGAGATAGTCCACGCCCGTCGGAAACGGCGGGATGACGTGTAACCGAATGGTCGCTGGTTCGAGTCCGGCCCGGGGAGCTCGAAGAAGGGCCGCTGGAGAATGTCTCCGGCGGCCCTTCTTCTCTTTCGGAGGGCGCGCATGACCGAGAGTCCGCCATGGAGCGTGCGCCTCGCGCGCGTGGACGAGCTGCCGGCGTTGGAACGGATCGAGCGCGAGGCCGGGGCGCGGTTCGAATCGATCCCGGCGCTCGCCGACCTGCCCGAGGTCCTGACGCCACCCGACGCCCTGCCGCCCGCGCTGGCGCGCGGGCAGGTGTGGGTCGCGGCGGCCGGTGAGGATCTCGTCGGGTTCGCGTACGCCGATCTCGTCGACGACGCCGTGCACCTGGAAGAGCTCGACGTGCTGTCGACATGGGGTCGCCGCGGGATCGGGGCGGCGCTGGTCGAGGCCGTCGTGGCCGACGCCCGCCGGCGCGGGCTCCCGGCCGTCACGCTGACGACGTTCCGCGACGTGCCGTGGAACGCGCCGTACTACGAGCGCCTCGGCTTCCGCGTCCTCGCGGAATCCGAGCTCGGCCCTGGGATCCACGGGTTGCTCGCTCACGAGGAGCGCCGCGGCCTTCCGCGCGCGCTCCGCGTCGCGATGCGGCGCGAGGTCCGCAGCTAGCGAACGCCGGCCGGCTTCAGGCGGCCGCGCCCTTCACCGGACCGTCGCCGAGCAAGCGCTCGAAGAACGCGCGATCGGCGAGCAGGGACGTGTCCCCCAGGAACATCTTCCCGTAGCGCTCGAAGTAGAGGAGCTGCTTCGCGAGGAGGAACGTGCCGCGGTCGAACTCGGAGCCGCGGCCGCCGTGCGCCGCGACGCCGACGTGCAGGTCGCGCTGGCGCCGGAGGCGCGCGAGCCGCTGGCGCCAGGTCGGCGGGTGCACCACGCGCCCTTCGGCCTCGGCGACGTTGCCCTGCTCGGCGGCGAGGAACTTGCCGAGGCTGACCTCGCCGAACGGCCGCGTGAGCATCGGCTCGACGATGCCGCGCGAGAACGCGGCGAGCCCGCGGCGATCCATGCCGAGGCCCTCGATCAGCGCCGGCCCGTAGCTCTCGAGGAAGTCGCCGGCGATGTCGTCCCACGCCGTCTCGTCGCCGAGCGCGCCTTCGACGGTGCGGCGGAGGAAGCGGCGGGTACGCTCGTCGAGCCGGCCGACGATCCCCCAATCGACGACGCCGACCCGGCCGTCGCGCAGCATCAGGATGTTGCCGGCGTGGGCGTCGGCATGGAACGTGCCGTCGCGGAGCGCCGTGATGAACCAGGCGCGCACGAGCTCCTCGAGCAGCGGACGCGCGTCGAGCCCGAGCCGCGCGATGCCCGCGTGGTCGTCGATCGGCACGCCGTCGAGGAAATCCATCACGAGGACGCGCTGGCCGGAGAGCGTGGGGTAGGGCTCCGGCACGACGATGCGGTCGTCGAGGCCGAGGTCGCGCGCGAGCTCGCGGTGGTGCTCCATGGCGCGCGCCTCGTTCCGGAGGTCGAGCTCCTCGGTCAGCTGCTCGCGGAAGCCGTCGAGCATGCGGACGAGCTGGCCCGCTTCCGGAATCCCGACGCGGAACGCGAGCACGTCGAGGAGCGGACCCATCAGCCGGAGATCGGTCGCGACCGTCGTCTCGATGCCCGGGCGCAACACCTTCACGGCGACCGCGCGACCGTCGTGGAGAGTCGCGCGGTGCACCACCGCCATCGAGGCGCGCCCGATCGGGACGTCGTCGAAGCTCGCGAACGCGTCGCCGAGCGGCGCGCCGAGCGTCGTCTCGACCGCCGTGCGCACGGCCGCCGGATCGACGACCGGACCCGTGTCGAGGCACGAGCGGAACTCGTCTGCGACGGCGTCGCCGAAGACCCCGGGTGACGACGCGACGAGCTGCCCGAACTTGACGAACGTGACGCCGAGATCCTCGAAGAGCACGCGCAGCGGTCGGGAGAAGGCGTGCGGACTCTCGTGGCGGTGCAACGCCCGCCGCAGGAGCGGCATCGTGAGCGTCCGCGTCGACGCCGCGGCGATGCGCACTGCGCGCCGGCGAAGATCGCGTGCATCGGTCGGAGGAAGCGGAAGCTGAAACGCGCGCAGCACGACGCACCAGTTGAAGGGCGCGCGGGCGCCGAAGTCAACTCGGGCGTGCGCCGGTCGGAAGGGAGCGCGGGGCGCCCGTGCCGCTCAATGCGAGCGATCGATCCACGCGAAGAAAACGCCGCCAGCGGCGACGAGCGCGGCGGCGCAGAGGAACATCGCGGGATACCCGGCATCGCGGATGACCGCGCCGAGCAGCGGGCCGCCGACGAGCGCGCCCGCGTCGAAGAGCGCCGTGAAGATCGAGGTGGCGGCGCCGCGCTCGGCGACGCGCGCGCGGGCGACGACGAGGCCGGAGAGGATCGGAAACGTGAAGCCGTGGCCGAGCCCGGCGCACGCCCCCGCGACCGCGATCGCCGGCGCCGTCACCGCGAGCGCCAGGAGCACGTAGCCGAGCGCCAGCAACGCCAGCGCCGGCACGAGCGCCCGTTTCGGCCCGACCCGCTCCGGCACCCACGCGAAGCCGAGCCGCAGGATGATCGCCGCGATCGCGTACGCCGTGAAGAAGAGGCCGACCGAGCCGATGCCGGTCTCGAGCACGAACGTCTTCACGAACGTGAACTGCGCCGTGAGCGCGGTCGCGAACACGAGGCCGATGAACCAGAGCGGGAGGAGGTTCGGCTGCACGACGGCTGCCACGAAGCCGCGTCCCGGCAGCTCGTCGGGCGGGTGCTGCACGTCGCGCAGTGGGATCGACAGCAGGAGCGACGCGAGCGCGAATGCGGTCGAGACGTGGAAGAGGTCGGCGTACGTTCCGTGGCGCAGGATCACGTCGCCGAGGACGCCACTCAGCGACATCGGCAGCAGCCCCGAGATCCCGTAGATGCCGATCCCCTCGGTGCGCCGCTCGGATGGCAGCAGGTCCGCGGCGTGCGTCATGAGCGCGGTGAAGAGCGTCGCCTCGGCGACGCCGTGCGCGGCGCGGACCACGTAGAGCCACACGCCGAGATCGTGGACGGTCGGATAGAGCGCGCAGACGAGCACGTTCAGCACGCCGCCCGCGAGGATCACGCCGCGCCGTCCGCGCTCGTCCATCAACGTGCCGAGCGGCGGACGCCAGAGGATCGCCGTCGCGGCCGTGACGCTCACGATCACGCCGATCCGCACCTCGTCGGCCCCGAGCTCGTGCAGGAACCCCGAGAGATGGAGATAGAGCGTGAAGGCGAGGTTTTGGAGGAAGTTCGCGGCGAAGCAGAGGACGAACTGCCGCGACAGCAGCGGCGCCCGCGCTACGGACGCACCTCGGTGCGCCCGCGTTACGGGCGCACCTCATAGTACGCGTTCATCGGATTCTCGAAGTCGTGAGTGCGAAAGCGCGTGAACCCCGCCTCGCGCGTCATCGTGCGCGCGAGATCTTCCGTGAACCCGAGCGTCCCGAGCCCCGCGCCGCCCGGCTCGGAGAGCGCCGACGACATGCAGCTCAGGACCGAGAAGCCGTACATCATGGCGGCCATCGGGTTCTGCGCGAGGTTGCCCTCGAAGGTCGGCGCGCTCTTGATGTCGGCGATGAGCCACGTCCCGTCGGGCTTGAGCGCGCGGCGGATCGCCGAGATCACGGGCGCGGGGTTCGGCATGTCGTGGATGCAGTCGAAGGCCGTGACGAAGTCGAAGCTGGCGTCGCCGGGGAGCGCGTCGCCGTCGGCGTCGTGGAACGTCACGTTCCGGAGCCCGCTCTCGGCGAGGTTCGCCGCTGCGCGCTCGAGCGCGCACTTCGAGATCTCGTAGCCGTGGAACTGCGAGCGCGGAAACGCCTTCGCCATCTCGAGGAGTGCGATGCCCGCGCCGCAGCCGACGTCGGCGACCTTCGCCCCGGCCTCGAGCTTCGCGCGGACGCCGTCGAGCGCCGGAATCGCGACCGGCACGAGCATCGTCCGGAACCACGGCGCGAACATGCGCTCCACCCCGCGATTCCCTTCGAGCCCGAACGCGTCGTAGGGCAGGCCGACGCCCGTCTTGAACGCCTCGGGCAGGCGGTCGAGCACCGCGAACTGTTGGGGGAGGCCGCAAAACCCGCCGGCCGCGAACGCCGGGCTCTGTTCGTCCGCGAGGACGGCGACGCCTTCGGGCGAGAGGGTGAAGCGTCCCTCGCCGCGATAGTCGACGAGCTGCGCCGCGGCCTGACCCCGCAGCCACTCGCGGACCCAGCGCTCGTTCAGGCCCGTGCGGTCGGCGAGCTCGTCGCTCGTGACGGGCTCGCCGGCGGCGGCGAGCGCCCTATACAGGCCGAGCCGGTCGCCGAGATAGATCATCGACGAGATCACCGCGCCGCCGAGGTAACCGAACGTCTGTAGGACCTTCGCTTCGAGCTTTTCGTGGTCGATCGTCGCCTGGGTCGTCATCGTGAAGCCCTCCGTTCGCCGGCGCACCTTAGGGGGTGAGCAACAGTGGTTCAATGGTGGCGCACCTCGATCGTGCGTGCTCGCAAGACGATCCCAGCACGGCAGAAAATTCTCGCTAATGGAGCGCCGTGTCATCAAATTTTCGTTGACGTGTGACGGTCGGCTGTCGCATGTTCCCGTCCGCTGATTCGCCGACGTTTCGCACACCACACGTCATCGTGCTCGCTTCGCGAACGATCTTTCCGATCCCAACGTTCACCCGCGCCCGGCGCTCATGGTGGGCACCGGCTTCCTCTGACCCAGTGAACAACCAACTGAACAACCAAGGAGGATTCGCCATGAAGTTGCTTCTGAAAACCGGCCTGCTGGCCGCGGTCCTGACGCTGATGGTCGGGTCGCCAGCGCATGCCCTGATCACGGGCACGCTGACGGCGCCCGGCAACAAGTGTCTGGCGGGCAAGATCAAGTGCGTCATCAAGAAGAAGGCGTGTCTGCTCGGCTGCTACGCCAAGGCGGCGAAGACGGCGGCCGCGGTCGATGGCCTCTGCACGCAGAAGTGTAAGGACAAGTTCGACGGCGGCGCCGATCCGGCCAAGGGCTGCTTCGCGAAGCTCGAGGCGAAGGGTGGCTGCCTCACCGAAGACGACACCCCGGGCATCGAGGCCAAGATCGATGGTTACGTCCTCGAGGCCACGGCACAGCTCGGCGCTCCGGGAACGATCGGAACCGGCGCGTGCCTCGCGTCGAAGACGAAGGCCCTCAACGGCTACAACAAGTGCATCCTCGGCGTGTATGCGAAGGCCGCGGGGGGTGGACTCGCGGCGGACGCGGCCAAGGTGGCGGGCTGTCTCAGCAAGGCCATCGCCGCCTACCAGAAGGCCGAGGACAAGAGCCCGTGCTTTGCGTCTGGTGACGGACAGGCCGTCGTGAACGCCGACAACCTGTTCATCGACGATGTCCTTGCCGAGCTCGGCGGTGATCTCGATACGCAGCGGTGCACCGGCGACACCTCCACGACCTGCACCACCGCTCCCGGTGGCGTCTGCGTCTCGGGGACGTGCGAGCATTTCTTCGGTCCGCCGCTCCCGCTTTCCGCGGGTGGTGTCGCGACCTGCGTGACCAGCCAATGGGACGGTGCGATTACCGGTACCGCCAACCAGGGGACCGGCGCGAGCGCCGGCACGGCAGGCGTCATCAGTCGCGTCTACACCGGCCTCACCACCTCCTCGCCGTGCCCGCAGTGCGTGAACGACGGCCTCCCGAACGATGGCGTCTCGGGCGGTACCTGCAGCGGCGGCGCGCGTAACGGCCAGACCTGCGACTCGAACGGCATCTCGCCGATTCCTGCATTCGGCGCGACCAGCCATGATTGCCCGCCGAGCGGCGGCAGCCTGATCGCCACCATTCCGATCGACCTGTCCAACACCAACAACGGTGTCGCCGCGATCACCCTCGCCGCGAGCAGCCCGAACTGCAACGGCGCCCCCGGCAAGAAGTGCGCCTGTGCGTCGTGCTCGCTGAACTCGAGCATTCCGTGTCGGAACGATGCGGATTGCGCCGCGGAAGCGGCCGGCACGTGCACGAACATCGCCGGAGAGCCGAGAAAGGCCAATGCGTGTCTCGATGACACCACCACCCCGATGGTCGACGGCTCGCTCTGCGCCCCGACCGGCGGCGGCGAGGGCGTGTGTCCAGAGGGTCCTGTCGTCCAGCATTGTCTGATCGAAACCTTCCGTGGCTGTCTCGTCGACGCGGATTGTCCGGCGCCCGGCGATGAGTGCTCGCAGGGGAACCGCGAGTGCTACCTCGACCAGGGCGTCGTCGGCGGTCAGATTGCCGCGACCGGCTCGACGACCGTCCCGGTCAAGAACGCCTCGCGTCCGACCTTCGCGTCGGTGTTCTGCATCGCGCCGACCGGCTCGTCGTCGGTCAACAGCGTCGCTGGTCTCCCCGGCGCGGGTCGCCTGCAACTCGGCGGTATCGCCACCGAGAACGGCTCCTCCAGTGCGTGCCCGACGCAATTCACCTTCCTGCCGACGTCGAAGGGCGGGGTGCTCGACACCGGCTGGAGCGGCATCGCGCACGACGCGACGGTCGTCAGCGGCGGCAAGGTCACGGTCGCTGTGACCGGTGCTTGCAGCGGTGCGCCGCCGAACTGCCAGTGCAACTACACTGGCCCCGTCGCCAACGCGAACATCAACTGAGCTGCACGAACCGAGGTGGCGCGCGCGAGCGTGCCACCTCGTTCGCAACGGAGCCCCGGGGCGATCGTCGTCCCGGGGCTCTTTTCTGGTGAAACAGGCAGGCATGCGCATGCGGATGAAAATCCTTCTGCCCATCGCCCTGTGCCTCGCGGCGAGCGTGGCGCTGGCCGCAGAGAATGGGCTGATCGGCGCTCCGGAGCGTCCCGGAATGGTCTACGTTCCAGCCGGCGATTTCCCGATGGGCAGCTCCGCCGACGACGCGGTCGTGTTCGACTTCGAGAAGCCGCGCGAGCAGCCGCAGCGCCGCGTGTGGGTCGACGCCTTCTTCATCGACCGCTTCGAGGTCACGAACGAGCAGTACGCGAAACATGATCCGAAGCACGTTCCAGACCACCGCTCGGCCTGTGCGAACTGTCCGGTGACCGAGGTGACGTGGCAGGAAGCCAGCGATTTCTGCGCCGCCCAGACGCCGCCGAAACGGCTACCGACCGAGGCGGAATGGGAGAAGGCGGCCAAAGGTGGAAGCGAGAAGCGCCTCGAACCGGTGGAGGACTACGCCTGGTATCTGCACAACGCCGGCGGCCAGACGCATCCGGTCGGGCAGAAGAAGCCGAACGGCTACGGACTCTACGACGTTCTGGGGAATGCCCGGGAATGGACGGCCGACTGGTACGATCCCGAGTACTACAAGCGGACGCCGGCAGGCTCCCGCAACCCGAAGGGGCCGGCGACCGGCAAGCGCAAGGTGGAGCGCGGCGGCACCTTCTTCATGTTCCGGCGGAGCGTGAGTGAGACCATTCGTTACAACCACCCGCCGCATTTCCGGCTCTACTTCCTCGGCTTCCGCTGCGCCGCCGACGTTGCTCGCAATGCGGGAACGACCGGCTCGCGATCGTAAGGTTCGGGTAGTCGACCGCCGCGGCCGGCCTCAGTTCTTCCCACCCCGCGCGATCGCCCCGCGGCCGTCGAGACCGCGGGGCGATCGCACCGTCGGTGCGGCAGCGTGCTGCTCAGAACGTCCCGACGGCTATCGCGCGTGAGTCGTCCGCGTCGGAGCTGACGTCGACACAGACCCACGGCCCTGGGTTGTTGTTCAAGCATTGCTGCGGGCGTTGCGATCCCGCGGGGTAGGAGCTGGAGAAGACCAGATCGGGCGTGCAATTGCGATCGATGTCGCCGACGGCGACCCCGGTTCGATAGTCGATGTCGTAGTCGGAGTTGCCGCAGACGAATCCTCCGGCCCCGTCCCCGAGGCACTTCCGGCTGCTCTGGTTCGAGTTCGCGAACACGACGTCGAGGAGGGAGTCGCCGTTCAGATCTACGGCGACCACCCCCCGGCTGCGCCACGCATCGTTGCTCACGTCGCTGCAGGTGAAGCTGCCGGTCCCGCTACCGAGGCAGACGCGGTTGCGCGTCCCGATCGCTGGCGATCGTTCGTGGTTGGCGAATACGAGGTCGCGCTTGCCGTCTCGGTTGAAGTCGCCGGCGACCACGCTTCGGGCATCGTAGGTGTCGGTGCTCACGTCTCCGCAGGTGAAACCGCCGGCACCGTTCCCGAGGCAGATCTGGTTTCGCACGCCTCCGGACCGCGCGAACACCAGGTCCAGGTCGTTGTCCAGGTTGAAATCGCCGGCCACCACGTCCCGCGTGTCGCCCGTGAACGCGCTGACATCGGCGCAGCTGAATCCGCCCGACCCGTCACCTTCGCAGACGCGGCTCGTGGCGCCGCTCCTCGCGAAGGCGAGGTCGAGATACTGGTCCTCGTTGAAGTCGCCGACCGTGATGCCGTAGGTGTCGTATCCCGCGGCGTCGACCGCCGCGCACGTGAAATTCGCCGCGCCGTCGTTGAGACATCGGACGTTGGCATTCGAGCTGTTGGCGAAGACGAGGTCGCTGTCGCCGTCGGCATCGAGATCGGCTACCAGCACGTCATTGCTGGCATGCGTCGTCGCGTCCACGTCGCTGCACGTGAAGTTCGTGGCGCCGTCGCCGTGGCAGATGCGGTTCGGCGCGTCGAAGTTCGCGATGACGACGTCGAGCACGTTCGACGCGATCGTGCCCGTGAGACGGCCGTCGATCTGGAAGGTCGAGGGGCCAGGGAGGCCGATGATGCTGGCGACAGGCTGGGCTGCGGCTCCGGCGCATCCCACGGCGCCGATGGTCACGTTCCAGTCGTAGCTTCCAATCGCTGTGACACCCCCGGTCGCGTCGATCGTGTCTCCGAGAGTTCCCTCGCCGAAGCATGCACGGTTCCGCACCAGGCACACGTCCGAGACGCACGAACTGCCCGCGCAGTCGGCGGCTGCGTTCATCGGATCGCACGTTTCGCCGTCACGAAGACCGCCGTCGCAGCTGAAGAAGGTTTCACAGTCCTCGTTCTCGAGGCACGACACGTGGCCGGCCGAGGGCCGACACACCCCGGCGTCCGCGGGTGCTTCGAGACAGCGTCTGTCTTGACACTTGCCGGTGCCGTCACCGTGAATGTTCATATCGT
>DAIQBH010000040.1:0-30705 GCA_036781285.1 Thermodesulfobacteriota bacterium
CGGTAGTACTCGCCCGCGTAGATCGTCTGCTCGTTCGACCAGAGGGAGCGCATGCAGGTGAGCGCCTCGTCGAGCATGCGGAGGCGCGTCGTGATGTCGGGGAAGGGGAGCCCCGTCATCTTGAACTCGCGCTCCGTCCAGCCCGTGCCGAGGCCGGCGACGAGGCGGCCGCCGCTCAGCTGGTCGAGGGTGGCCAGGCTCTGCGCGGTGATGACCGGGTGCCGGAAGAGGTTGCAGAGCACGAGGTGGCCGACCTGGGCCTTCTTGGTCGCCTCGGCGATCACGGCGACCATGATCATCGGGTCGTACGAGAGGTTGTGCGGGTCGAAGCTCTTCTCGGGGCCCTCCATCACGATGTGGTCGGGGACCGTGATGACGGAGTAGCCCTGCGCCTCGGCGGCCTGGGCGCGGTCGCGGAGGACCGCGAAGTCGAGGTTGGCGAGCTGTAGACCGAATTCCATGACGACCCTCCTGGAAGCACCTGGCGAGCGTGGCGCGGTGCGAGGGTTATGGCACCGCGGACGTTGAAACAAGGCGGTGAGGTTGACTCCGAACGTCCCGCGCGCGTTATCCTCGGCGCGCGAGCCGGTCGTCGGCCGCGGCGCACCATGACGCAACCGACCCTCGACGCCGAGCGCGTGACGCTCGTACCGGCCGTGCTCGCGGACCTCGATTCGCTCTGGGAGATCTGGCGCGTGCCCGACGTCCGGCGCTACCTCTTCGACGACCAACCCGTCGAACGGGAGCGTGCGCGCGAAGTGCTCGAAGGATGTCTCGGGGAAGCCCCGAAGGGCCTCGGGCTCTGGACGGTCCGCGAGCACGCTACCGAGGCCGTGCGCGGGTGCGCCGGGCTCGTGCCGGTTTCCTGGGTCGAGTACGACCCGAGCGGCGCGGGACTCGTCGAGCCGATCGTCGCGCTCGCGCCGGCCGTCTGGCACCGCGGGTACGCCATCGAGTCGCTCGCGCGTCTCGTCCGCTACGCCTTCGACGGGCTCGATCTCGCGCGCATCGCAGGCGCGACCGACGTTCCGAACGAGGCGTCGCACCGCATGCTGATCCGCGCCGGCTTCGTTCCGCAGCGGGAATGTCAGGGCCCTCACTATCGGATGCGCACGTACCTTCTCGAGCGTCCGAACGTCGGACGACTCGAGCGTCCGCATCGTCGAGCATGACCGAATCGAAGGGAGCCCCCATGTCGGACCGCGCCGCTTTCCGCCGAGCCATCGAACGCCAGAACCTCGACGCGCTGATCGCGCTCTTCCGCGAGGACGCCGTCTTGCACAGCCCGATCACGTTCCAGCCGTTCGAGGGCAAGCCGGCGATCCGCCGGTTGCTCGGGATCATTCTCGAGGTGTTCCAGGACTTTCGTTACACCGACGAGCTCGACGCCGCCGACGGCATGACGAAGGTGCTGGTCTTCCGGACCAAAGTGAAAAGCCGCGACGTCGAGGGCATCGACCTCGTGCGCTTCGACGACGCCGGCATGATCCGCGACCTCACCGTGATGGTCCGGCCGCGCTCGAGCATGGAAACGCTCCTCGCCGAGGTGCAGCCGCGCCTCATGGCGGCGATGCAGGCGGAAGCCGGCGGCTGAGCGTGGAGGCGTCGCTTCCCGCTCCGCATGCCGCGTTTCTCGAGGCGGCGCTTCCGCGACTTGCCCGTGATGCGCGCCTGATCGGCGTCGCGGCGGGCGGCTCGTATCTCACCGATACGCTCGACGAGTTCAGCGACCTCGACCTCGTGATCGCGGTCGTCCCGGACGCGGACGAGGCCGTGCTCGCCGATCGGCAGGCGATCGCGGCGGGACTCGGGGCGCTGCTCGTCGGATTCACCGGCGAGCACGTCGGCGAGCCGCGCTTGTTGATCTGCCTCTACGGCCCGCCGCTGCTCCACGTCGATCTGAAGTTCGTACGCGAGGATCAGCTCGACGCGCGCGTCGAGGATCCCGCGGTGCTCTGGGAGCGCGACGGCCGCATGCGCGCGGGTCTCGCGCGCGGCACCGCGCGCTTTCCGGATCCGGATTCGCAGTGGATCGAGGACCGATTCTGGGTCTGGGTCCACTACGTTGCCGTGAAGATCGGCCGCGGTGAGATACTCGAAGCCGCCGACGCCCTCGCCTCCATCCGGGGCATGAGCTTCGGCCCGATGGCGCTCGCGAGCCGCGGCGCGCGGCCGATGGGAGTACGGAAGCTCGAACAGGTCGCACCGGATCTCGCGGCGCGCCTCGCGCGAACGGTCGCCGCCTGTGATCGCGCCTCCTGCCTTGCGGCGCTTCGCCACGCGATCGACTGCTATCGCGAGCTCCGGCGCGACCTGGCCGCGCCTGCCCTCCGGCAACGCGTCGAAGCCGAGCAGGCGGCGGTCGGCTTCGTCGACGCGCTCACAGCGTCACGGAGGGAGACCTGACCGTGCTGGCGCTGATCGCGATCGTCGCGGCCGGCTTCTTCGCCGGCGCCGCCGTCTACATCACCTTCGTCGAGCACCCGGCGCGGACCGAGGCCGGGACGGCCGCGGCGCTCGCCGAGTTCGCCCCGAGCTATCGCCGCGCGACCCGCATGCAGGCGTCGCTCGCCGTCGTCGGGTGCGTGTCCGCGCTCGGGGCATGGCTCGGCGGCGCGGGCCTCGCGTTTCTCCTCGGCGGATTGCTGCTCGGCGCCGTCGTTCCGTTCACGCTCGTGGTCATCTATCCGGTGAACGAACGCCTGCTCGACCCGGCGCTCGCGCCCGACTCGTTCGAGGCGGTCGAGCTCCTCGCCCGCTGGGGCTTGCTCCACACCGTCCGGAGCGTCCTCGGCACGTTGGCGTTCCTGATCGAGCTGATCGCCTTCCGGACGGGACACTAGCCGCGCTGCCGTCCGCGCTGGATTTCCTTGACCGCGAGCACTGGACGGCGATAGCGAATCCACGGGAGGTCCTCGCCCATGCGTCCTTGGACTTTGCTGTCGGTCCTGCCGGGCCTGCTACTCGCTGCCGCTCTCGAGTCCGCCGTCGCCGCCGACCATCAGCTCGATGGCGGCAAGCTCGACGTGAAGCGACACAACGGCAAGGAGCAGGTGACCTTCTCGTCCAAAGACCCCGCGTTGCTCTTTCCGGCCATCGGCTCCGTCGACGATCCGGGCACCGGATCCCCGGGTGGCGCCACGGTCGAGATCCTCTCCGTGGTCGAGCCGACGGTGTCGTTCGCGGTACCGGTCGGAGTCGGCAAACCCGGCTGGGTTTCGAAGCTCGGGAACGTTTCGCGGCACCTCTACACCAACACGAGCGCGCCGAGCGGCCCGACGCCGATCAAGAAGATGCAGCTGCGGCAGGGCAAGGGGCTCAACCTCACGTCCAAGCAGGCCGGGCTCACGATGACCATGGCGACGACCCGCATCGCGATCCGGATCACGGTCGGGTCGCAGAGAAATTGCATCGTGTTCGCGGGTCCGAGTATCAGCAGGAACGAGCCCTCTCGGCTCAAGGCGCAGAAGAACGACGCGACGGTGCCGCCGCAAGTGAGCGACTGCACTGATGCGAGCCTTCTCGGACTGCCGACGGCATGCGGCAACACCATGCCGGCCTGCGACGGCGAGTGTCCGCCCGACGAGGAGTGCGTGACCCTCGGAAGTCCGGGATTGGGCACCTGTGGCTGTCTCCCGATCGGCAGTACGCCGTGCGGCAACCCAGGCCTGCCGGAATGCGGTGGCCTCTGCGCCAATGACGAGAACTGCGGCTCGATCACGACCCCCATGGGGTCCGGCTGCATGTGCGGCGTACCCGAATGCGGCAACGGCTTCTCCTACGGAGGGGCTCCGCAGGAGGGATTTCCGTTCGGGTGCTACCCGAATCTCTGCGGCAGCGACTACCCGACATGCAGCACCGACCCGTGCGGCGATGGCGGCACGTGTAGCCCGTTCGATGCGGGCTCGGGCTCGTTCACCGGCTGCATTTGCGCCGACCCGATGCCGTGCAACGCCGGCGGCTTCGAATGTCCGTCGGGTGAGGTGTGCCGCATCAACGGTGAGAACGCGGGCTGCGGTCCTCCCTGAGGAGGGTGCGGATCCACGCGGGCGGTGCCCGGTATCACCGGCGCTGACTTTTCCGCATCGTCGACGTCGGGTAAGGTCCCCCGATGCTGAAAACGTCGCTCGCTGTCCGGGGCCTCACGGCCCTCGTTCTCACGGTCGCGCTGGTGATGCCCTCCGCCGCCGAAACGCTGAACCGCATCGTTGCCACCATCGACGGCGAGCCCGTCACCCTGATCGAGCTCGAGCGCTTCACCGAGACCGCCAAGAAGCGGCCCGGCGGGGAGCAGGCAGCGGTCGACCAGCGCGCCATGCTGGACGAGCTCGTGCTCGACAAGATCATCAACAAGCAGGTCGAGGTGCTCGGCCTGAAGGCGAGCGACGCGCAGATCGACGCCTACATCGAGTCGATCCGCGAGCGGAACAACTTGAGCGAGGAGCAGCTCCGCGAGGTCCTCCAGCAGCAGGGCATGACGTGGGATCAGTACCGCGTGCAGGTGCGCGCCGACATCGAGCGCGCGAACCTCATCAACCGCGAGATCCGCACCAAGGTGAACGTCACCAACGAGGAGGTCGAGCGCTACTACAAGGCCCACCTCGACGAGTACGGCACGGCGGCGGAGGCGCAGGTGCGGCTGATCTCGTTCCTCGTCCCCCGGGACGCGAGTGACGCCGACAAGGCCGCGATTCGCGCCAAGGCCGAGGAGGTGCAGAAGGAAGCCGCCGGCGGCGCCAATTTCGCGAAGCTGGCGAAGCAGCACTCGCAGGGGCCGGCGGCCGAGGAAGGGGGCGACATCGGCGAGGTGCAACCCGACGAGATGCAGCCCGAGTTCGCGAAGGCAGCGAAGGCCCTGCAACCGGGCGAAGTGAGCCCCCTCGTCACCACGGCCGAAGGCTTCCACATCCTCAAGATCGAGAAGAGCTCGGGTGAGACGCACCGCCCGCTCGCCGACGTCAGCGAGGAGATCAAGGAGAAGCTCTACAAAGAGGCGATGGAGACGCGCTACGACCGCTGGCTGAACCAGGATCTGCGCTCGCGGCACCACGTCGAGATCCTTCTTTGACCCTGCCGCTCGGCGTCACCCTGGGCGATCCAGCGGGGATCGGCCCCGAGGTGACGCTGAAGGCGCTCGTGCACGCGCGGCTCCGCCGCGTGCCCGCCGTGGTGATCGGCGACGAAGCGCTCCTGCGTGAGACGGCGCGGCGGCTGCGCCTGCGTTGCGAGGTCGTCCCGGTCGACGAATCCGCGCTCCGAGAGGACGCGCTCCCGCCGCGCACGCGCGGCGGTCGTCCGGTCGTGGCGGTCCTGCCGGTGAGCCGGCTCGGGACGGCGGCTCGGAAGCCCGGCAAGCCCTCGGTCGCGGGCGGGCGGGCCGCGTACCGCTACATCGAGACTGCCGCCCGCCTCGCGTGCGACGACGCGATCGCCGGGGTCGTCACGGCGCCGATCAACAAGGCCTGGGTCACGCGCGCCGGATTCCCGATCAGCGGCCATACCGAGCTCCTGAAGGAGCTGACCGGCGCTCGCGCCGTCCGCATGATGCTCGCGGGAAGCCGGCTCCGAGTCATTTTAGTGACCATGCACGTCGCGCTCGCGAAGGTGCCGAAGGCGCTTTCGATCCGCGACGTCGCGCGCACAATCACGATAGCCGCCGACCACCTGCGCCAGTATCATCGCGTGGCCGAGCCCCGGATCGCGGTCGCGGGCCTCAACCCTCACGCGGGTGAGGGCGGACTCTTCGGCCGCGAGGAGGAACGCCTCATCGTCCCGGCGGTCGCGCGAGCACGAGCGGCCGGTGTGGAAGCGACAGGCCCGTACCCCGCCGACTCGCTCTTCTTTCAGGCGGTGCAAGGGAAGTTCGACGCGGTGATCGCGATGTACCACGACCAAGGACTGATTCCGTTGAAGCTGCTGCACTTACACGACGCGGTGAACGTCACGCTCGGGCTTCCGATCATTCGCACCTCGCCCGATCACGGCACCGCGTACGACATCGCGGGCACGGGAAAGGCCGACCCCGGAAGCATGATCGAAGCGCTCGCGCTCGCGCACGCCATGAGCCGTCAGCAAGGAAAGGCCGCGTCATGACCATCAACCCTTCCATCTTCCGCGAGTACGACATCCGCGGCATCGCTGACCGCGACTACGACGCCGACTTCGCGCGCACGCTCGGCCGCGCCTACGCGACCCACGTCGCCGACCAGAACGTGAAGCGCGTGACCGTCGGGCGCGACGCGCGTCTCACGTCGCCGAAGTACGCCGAGGCGTTGAAGGACGGCCTCCGCGCCGGCGGGCTCGACGTCGTCGACCTGGGTCTGACGCCGACGCCGCTCGTCTACTACTCGCTGCACCACCTCGACGTCGACGGCGGCATCCAGGTCACGGGCAGCCACAACCCGTCCGATCACAACGGCTTCAAGATCTGCGTCGGCAAGTTCTCCGTCTACGGCGATACGATCCTCGCGCTCCGCCGCATCATCGAGTCCGGGAAATTCCGGGACGCGCCGCGCGGCAAGGAAGAGCACTACGCGATCATCCCGCCGTACCAGGACGAGCTGATCGCCCAGTTCGGGACGCTGCCGCGAAAGCTGAAGGTGGTCGTCGATTCCGGCAACGGCGCCGCCGGTCCGGTCGCGCCCCGCATCATTTCCGCGTTGGGTTGCGACATGCGCGACCTCTTCTCGGAGCCCGACGGGCGTTTTCCGAACCACCATCCCGATCCCACGGTCGAAGAAAACATGGAGATCCTGATCGACACCGTGAAGAAGGACGGCGCCGATCTCGGGATCGCGTTCGACGGCGACGCCGACCGCGTCGGCCTCTGCGACAAGAACGGCCGCATCCTCTGGGGCGACGAGATGCTGATCCTCTTCGCGCGCGACATCCTGGCGAAACAGCCCGGCGCCGTGATCGTGTCCGAGGTGAAGTGCTCGCAGCGGCTCTACGACGACATCGCGAAGCACGGCGGCAAGGGCATCATGTGGAAGGCCGGCCACGCCCTCTTGAAGGCCAAGATGCGCGAGACCAAGGCCGCGCTCGGCGGAGAGATGAGCGGCCACATCTTCTTCGCCGACCGCTACTACGGCTACGACGACGGGATCTACGCGGCCTGTCGCATCCTCGAGGTGGTCGCGAAGTCCGGGAAGCCGCTCACCGAGCTCCTCGCCGACCTGCCGCCCGCCGTGAACACGCCCGAGATCCGCGTCGACTGTCCCGACGCCGTGAAGTTCGAGATCGCGGAACGCGCGAAAGAACGCTTCCGGCGGGACGGCTATGACATCATCGACGTCGACGGCGTGCGGGTGAAGTTCCCCGACGGGTGGGGGCTCATTCGCGCCTCGAACACGCAGCCGATCCTCGTCATGCGCTTCGAGGCGGCGAGCCCCGCGAAGCTCGCCGAGTATCGCGGCATCGTCGAGGCGGTGCTCGACGACGTGAAGCGCCAAGTCGGCGCCGAGTAGGACTGGAGCGCGGCGGCAGCACGCCGGCGGCCGCGATCCGCGCGCCACCCGGCGCGATGAAACCGCCGTGGATCGACCGCCGATCCACGGCGACGATCGACAAAACGCCAGCGCAGCTCACGACGGGATCACGAGGCGTAGAAGGAGATGGTTACGTCCGCTTCGCGCGCCACTCTTCGGGCGTGAACGTCTCGATCGCGAGCGCGTGCACGCGGCGCTCGGCGAGGTCACCGAGCGCCGCGTAGACGGCGCGATGCCGGTCCACGAGCCCCATGCCTTGGAAGCGCGGACTCACGATGACGGCATCGAAATGCCCGCCCTCGAGCGCGCCGGCATGGCCGCGGTGGCGGTGGCTCTGGTCGATCACCTCGACGTGCTCGGCGGCGAGGGCGGTCTTCAAGTCTTCGGTCAGACGCTCGGAGATCTTCATGACGTCACACTTCGGCGCGCCGGGCGGCGAAACGCAAGCGGACGTAGTCGGCGGTCCAGGCGCCGGACGCGTCGGCGAGCACGGGGCGGAGCGCTTCCCGCACCTCGGCCAGGAACGCGGGCCGTGCGGCGGCCGGCACCGGGGCGAGGAAGCTCTCGGCGAACGTCTCGAGCCAGCCCGTGACGTCGCCGGGGAGCGCCGTCGGGCGCGGAAAGAGCGCGATCGAGTCGACGCGGAACCCGTGGGATTCGAGCCGGCTCCGGTACTCGTCGGCAGTCGGAAAGTACCACGGGTCGTAGGCGGCGGAGTCCACGCCCCGTGACGCGAGAGCGTGCCCGAGCGCCCGGCGAATCTTCGCGACGCAGCCATGTCCGCCCATCTCGCCGACGAACCGTCCGCCGGGCTCGAGCGCCCGCCGGACGCCGGTGATCACCGCGTCCGGCCGGCCCATCCAATGCAGCGCGGCGTTCGAGAAGACGGCGTCGAACCCGCCGTCGAAGTCGAGCGCCTCGCCGTTCGCCACCCGGCAATCGAGCCCCCGCGCGCGACAGCCCTCGACCTGCGCCGCGCTCGCGTCGACGCCGACGACCTCGCAGCCGAGCGCCACCAGCCTCTCGGTGAGGACGCCGTCGCCGCAGCCGAGGTCGAGGATGCGCTCTCCGGCCCGCGGGGCCAGCAGCTCGACGACCGGCATGCCGAGGTCGCTGACGAAGCGCGCGTGCTTCTCGTAGCGTTCGGGGCTCCAGGTCTGTCCTTGCGGCGTGCTCATACGGCCTCACGCTCCGCAGCGTCACGGTTCGTCCCCACGCGCACCGCCGAGTCGGCGACGACGCGGCCGAACGAGCTGCGGCTGCGCTCCACCGCGCTCATCACCGCCCGCAGCGACGCCGTGATCAGGTTCGCGTCGCGGCCGACGCCGAACGCGTGGTTCCCGCTCGCGGTCGCGACCTCGACGTACGCGACCGCCGTCGCCTCGGCCCCCGCGCCGAGCGCGTGCTCGTGATAGTCGACGACGCGGACGTCGATGCCCGTCGTCTCGCGGATCGCGCGCACGAACGCGTCGATCGGGCCGTTGCCGCGGCCCACCACCGGGCGTTCCGTCCCGTCGATCACGACCGTCGCCGCGATCTCGCACGCGCCCGACGCGCCGGCCGTGATCGAATGCTCGACCACCGCGCCGGCGGCACCTGCGACGTATTCGGCCTCGAACGCGCGGACGATCTCGTCGGACGCGATCTCGCTGCCGCTCTCCTCCGACATCCGCTGCACACGGGCGCTCATCTCGACCTGGAGCGCCCGCGGCAGGACGTAGCCGTGGTCGCGCTCCAGCAGGTACGCGACGCCGCCCTTGCCGGACTGGCTGTTCACCCGGATCACCGCCTCGTAGCTCCGGCCGACGTCGGCGGGGTCGATCGGCAGGTAGGGCACGTCCCAGACGCCGCTGGTGTCCGTGCGCTGAGCGGCGAGGCCCTTGTTGATCGCGTCCTGGTGCGACCCCGAGAACGCCGTGAAAACCAGCGTCCCGGCGTACGGGTGGCGCGGGTGCACCGGCAGGCGGTTGCAGTGCTCCGCGACCGCGACCAGCGCGTCGATGTCGCTCACGTCCAGCTTCGGGTCGACGCCCTGCGAGAACAGGTTCATCGCGAGCGTCACGACGTCGACGTTGCCGGTGCGCTCGCCGTTGCCGAAGAGCGTTCCCTCGACGCGGTCGGCGCCCGCCATGACCGCCAGCTCCGCCGCCGCGACCGCGCAGCCGCGGTCGTTGTGGGGATGGACGCTCAGGATGATCGCGTCGCGCCGGGTCACGTGCCGCAGGAACCACTCGATGCGGTCGGCGTAGACGTTCGGCGTCGACATCTCGACGGTCGCCGGCAGGTTCAGGATGATCGGCCGCTCCGGCGTCGGCTCCCAGACGTCCATCACGCGCTCGCAGATCTCGACCGCGTACTCCATCTCGGTGCCGGTGAAGCTCTCCGGCGAGTACTCGAAGCGGACGTCGGTCTCCGGCATCGCCGCCGCCAGCTCGCGGACGAGCCGCGTTCCGCGGACGGCGATGTCGGTGATGCCGTCGCGGTCCAGCCCGAACACGACGCGCCGTTGCAGGGTCGACGTCGAGTTGTAGAGGTGGACGATCGCGCGGCGCGCCCCGCGGATCGCGTCGAAGGTGCGGCGGATCAGCGGGTCGCGGGCCTGGGTCAGCACCTGGATCGTGACGTCCTCGGGGATCGCATGGGTGTCGATCAGCCAGCGCACGAAGTCGAAATCGGGCTGGGAGGACGCCGGGAATCCGACCTCGATCTCCTTGAAGCCCATCGCGACCAGCGCTTCGAACATGCGGCGCTTCCGGTCGTGGCCCATCGGCTCGACGAGCGCCTGATTGCCGTCGCGGAGGTCGACGCTGCACCAGAGCGGCGCGCGCGTGATGGTCGCGTTCGGCCAGGTGCGGTCGGGCAGGTCGACCGTCGGGTACGGTCGATACTTCTCCGTGGGCATTCTCTTCATCGTCGTCTCCTCCGGGTTCGTCGTCCTGCTGCGGGGACCGGGGGGAGAGGTGAAGGTGCCAGAAACGAAAAACCCCCTCCGGCCATGCAGCGGGAGAGGGTTGGTGCGAACGCTTCGCGCGCGCCTACGGCTCTACCGCTACGGGCTCTAGCCCGAGAGATAGGCCGAGAAGGTTCTGTGCGCGGAACGTCATGATGCGGTCGGTCTTATGCGAGCCGTCGACGCTGGGTCAAGAGTGGATTCCGTCCAGGCGGGTCGCGGCCCGGCGTGGTGGGTGCCGGACCTGGGACTCCTCGCGACTTTCGGGGCTTTCGTGGATCGAACGGTCGCCCGGAGGGCTCATGGCGCACTTCTCACCGCGGCATTCCCGCCCGCATGCGAGCTCGCCCGATGCCCGTGGCGGGCTCCACCACCCGAGCGGCCCGGCCTGCCGCCGAACCGCTCGGTGCCCACGTCATCGGAACAGGATCGTGTACTCCCCGGTGTCCGCCGGCGTCGCCCCACTGACGACGAAAGTGCGCGGTCCCGGTGACAGGTATCGCAGGATTCCGGCGGTGCCCGTCGGCGTCGACGTCACCGGGCTGAGGTACGGGCCGCAGATGAAGCCGCCGAGGGTGCAGTCGTAGATGTAGACGCCGAGCTTGAGATTCACCTTCGTCGGGTCGAAGTTGAATTCGACGATGACGCCCGATGGCCCGTCGATGCCGGGCGGGATGTCGATCTGGATGGTGTCGAAGTCGCCGGGACAGATGATGCCCCGGATCTCCTCGCGAAGCGGGGCGACGAAGGGCACGCTGTCGTCGGCGCCCTCCATGGGGTCGTCGGTGCAGAGGCCGCCGTGCTCGCCGGTATCGAAGGCATCGGCGCAGCCGGCGTCGTCAGGGAAGTCGACGAGCCCGTCCCCGTCGTCGTCGATGCCGTTGTCGCACTGGCTCCCCCAGTACTCGCTCGAATCGGCGGCTCCGATGCAGCCGACGTCGGCGAGATCGACGAGGCCGTCCCCGTCGTTGTCGAGCCCGTCGTTGCAATGCGTGACCGGCACCTCCGACGTGTCGGCGTACGAGTCGCAGCCGGTGTCCGCCGGGAAGTCGCGTTTCCCGTCGTTGTCGTTGTCCGCCCCGTCGACGCATTCCGGCGCGGCGCCGCATTCGGTTCGTACGGCGAACGCGGGCAGCGCCGCCTTGATGCGGAACTCGTCGATGCAGCTCATCCCGCTGCCGGTCCCGATGCCCGGGATCCCCTGCGGACCCTGCTCCCCGGGTTCGCCTTGCTCGCCCTGAGGTCCCTCCGGACCTTCCGGTCCCTCGGGGCCCGCCTGGTTCCACGAGATGGGCGTTTCGTCCTTCCGACAACCGTCGTCCGCGGTCGGGATTCGCAGGATTCCCGTCTTCTTCGCGACGCACCCGGTGATGACGGACTGGGCGCTCGCTATCGAAGCGTGACCGAGCAGCAGCGATCCATGGACGAGAGCGGCGACGAGCAGGTGAAGCGGCAACCGGAGACGCGGATCCATGCGAGGTCCTCCTGGCAAGAGTGATCGGGGGAGGGGAAGCGCGGACGTGACGTCGTACCCCAGGCCGGCAGCCGCCGACAAGGGATTTCGACGAACCATCCCGCGCTGTTTCGCCCGCGGGCCTGCGCAAGCGCTTGGACTCCGCGCTCACGTGGAGGCAGGTGAAGGCGTCGTCCTAGCGCAACGCCCGCAGTAGCTACTCGTCGCCACGCGCACCGCGCGTCGGCTCGTTACCCTCGGCGGCACGAAGGAGGGTCCGCCCATGCTGAAGTCGACGATCGCGCTCGTCACGCTCTTGCTGCTCGTGTCCGTCCCGGCTGCCGCGAAGAAGACGACGCCGAAGCGCGTCTCGCGAATTTCCGCCGAGACGCTCCAGCCCGGAAGCCCGTTCGACTGCGACACCGCGCGCGCGGCCGCCTGGTTCGGATCGACCGCGCGCTGCCTCGCCGAGCTCTGCCGCGGGCGCAACGTCACCAACGCGGCGGTGATCGGCGGCGACGGCCGACTCCGCAGCAATCCGTGCGCGCGCGGTGTCGACGACCGGCGGTGATGCCACGGAACAGGGCTGGTTCTTCGCGATGCGGCGCGCTACTTCTCGGAACGTGCACGAGCACACCTTCGCGGACTACCTTCAGCTCGAGAGGGACAGCAACACGAAGCACGAGTTCCTCGACGGTGAGATCTACGCCATGACCGGCGGGACGCCGCTGCACGCCAAGCTCCCCATGACCATCGGCGGTCTCCTGTACATGCAACTCCGCGAAGGCGATTGCCGGGTCTTTAGCGCGGATCTTCGAGTGCGTGTTCCCGCGACGGGCATGGCGGCATATCCCGATGCCTCGGTGGTGTGTGGCGAGCTGGAGCTCGATCCGGAGGACGACGACACGGTGACCAATCCGCGCGTCGTGATCGAGGTGCTGAGTGACTCGACCGAAAAGTTCGACCGTGGGTTGAAGCTGCGGCACTACCAACAGATCCCGACGCTCGGCGCGGTCGTCCTGGTGGCACAACGCGAGCGACGGATCGAAGTGGTGTCCCGTCAGGCCGATGGCTCGTGGCTCGCCCGCACGAGCGGACCCGGCGAAACCGCCGAGATCCCCGCCATCGACTGCACCCTCGCGGTCGACGACGTCTACCGGTAGGGCGCGAGCACCCGCAGCAGCTTCTCGTTGAACTCGTCCGGGTGCTCGCGGTGCATGAAATGCCCGCCCCGCATCTGCACGACCTCGTACGAGCCCGTGAACATCGACCGCGCCTTCTCGTACGCGCCGACCGGCATGATGTCGCTGTCGCCGGCGAAGCTGACGCTCGGCACGGAGATCTTCATCTTGTGCGAGCGCGGCGGCCACGGGCGGAGCGCGCGGTAGTAGCCGAGCGCGGCATCGAGGTTCTTCGGGTTGCGGAAGATCTTCTTCACCTCCGCCGATTCCTCCGGACCGGGATTCCAGCGCGGCGACCAGCGGTGCAGGAGCTCGTCGATGTATGCGAAGTCGTCGTCGGGCACCCAGCGGAGCGCGCTCCGGCGGTTCAGCGCGAAGAAGTGGCGCACGGCCCAGATCGCGGATGGCGTCGGCGTGATCGAGTTCGGGTGCGGGATCGCGATCGTGACGAGCAGGCGCACGGTCTCGGGTCCGAGGGCGGCCGCGGAATAGGCGGCGCTGGCGCCCCAATCGTGGCCGACGACCACGGCCGGCGCACCGCCGCCGAGCGCCCGGACGAGCGCGATGACGTCCTGCCCGAGCGTATCGGAGTCGTACGCCTCGGTCGGCGGCACGTCCGTCGGGGCGTAGCCGCGGGTGAACGGCGCGACCGCGCGGAAGCCGGCGGCGGCGAGCGCCCGGCGCGTCGGGTCCCACGAGTGCGCGGTGTCGGGGAAGCCGTGGATCAGGAGGACCAGCGGCCCCGAGCCGGACTCGAAGTAGCCGAAGCGGAGACCGCTCGCGTCGACGAAACGAACCTCATCGGGCATGGGGCCGGCTCGTAGATCCCTCGCGGAGCCTTCGCAAGAGAATTCCCTTGACTGGCCGCTTCCCGCGGGAGGACGACCGAAGAGTCGGTGCCGTCCGTGCCGTGTGCTGAATTTCGGGAATCTCGACGTCCGTCAGGAGCCCAGAGGAGGAGCCATGCGATCCCATCTCCGGAAGGTCACACTCGTGGTCGCCGGCGCGCTCGTCGCGTTCGCGACGGCGGCCGACGCCGCGCCCGTCAGCAAGTGCAACGCCGCCAAGAAGAAGTGCATCGGGAAGTACGTCGCCGCCGCCCTCGGCTGCCACGGCAAAGCGGAGAGCAAAGGCACCGCGGTCGATCCCGGGTGCGTCGCGAAGGCGGTCGCCAAGATCACCGGCGGTGGCAAGGGTTGCTTCGACAAGAACGACGCCAAGGTGCCGAACGACTGCGGTACGACCGGCGACGCCTCCCAGCATCTCGCGGATGCCGACGCACTCATCCTGGACGTCGTGACCGACGTCGACCCCGCCTACCCGGCGCCGACCCTCACCAAGTGCGGCGCGGCGCGGAAGAAGTGCGTCGGCAAGAAGGCCGCGGGGCTGATGGGATGCTCCGCGAAGCTCAACAAGGACGGGGTCGGTGATCCCGCGTGCGCGCCGAAGATCATGGACAAGTTCGGCGGCGCCAAGGGCTGCGACGTGAGCGCGCTCGCGAAGGGCACCGACTGCCTCGGCAGCGCGACGACGGCCGCGCTCGAAGCGAAGGTCGATGCGTGGGCCGCCACGGCCCAGGCGATCTTCGACCATTCCGGCGGCCCGTGCGGCAACGGCGTCATCGACCCGGGCGAGTTCTGCGATCCCGCGGCGCCGCAGCGGCCCGAGGCCGCGTGCGGGACGGACTTCGCCTGTAACCCGACGACCTGCAACTGCGCGTGTCCGACGACGGTGCACTTCCTCGGCGACCCGACGAGCCCGGACACGCTGCTCGACGTCGGCTGGAGCGGTATCTCGCACCGCACGCCGGTCGTCTCGAACGGCGACGTCACCGTCGCACTCAGCGGCTGCGCGTCGGAGCGGCCGTGCGGCGTCTGCGCGATGAACGGGCCGATCCCGAACGTCGGCGCGACCGAGCTCCGGAGCCGGCGCTGCACCAACGACCCGTCGATCCGCTGCGCGAACGACACGCCGTGCCTCGGCGGCGGCGGGACGTGCCAGTACTTCTTCGGAACCACCTTGCCGCTCGCCGCCGGCGGCGTCACGACCTGCGCCCTCAACCAGTTCGTCGGGCCGATCACGGGAACAGTGAACGTCGAGACCGGAGACGCGGTGACCACCGTAGCGTTGCAGTCGCGGGTGTACGGCGGCCTCGCGATCGATCGGCCGTGCCCCACCTGCGAGGGTGACGCGACGATGAACGACGACGTGCAGGGCGGCACGTGCAACGGCGGAGCGCGGAACGGCCTCGCGTGCGACGCCAACGGCACCGTCCCGGGCCGTCCCGACTTCGGCGCGACCAGTCTCGATTGCCTCCAGATTTCCGGCGCGCTCCTCGCGCAGTTGCCGATCGACTTGAGCAGCGCGACGGGACCCGTCACGAAGTCACTCTCGGTCGACAGCCCGAACTGCGGAGCATCCGCTCCCGGCCAGAAGTGCCTCTGTCAGACCTGCAACAACCTCGCGGCGACCCCGTGCATGAGCAACGCCGATTGCGTGGCCGTGGGCGCCACGATCTGCGGCGGTAATCGCTGTGTCGGCGGCGCCAACCACGGCGCGCCGTGTGCGGCGGCGTCGGTTTGCCCGATGGGTCTCTGCGCCCGCCCTGGTGAGCCGACGCGGCCGAGCGCGTGTCTCGACGACTCGAGCACGGTCAACGTGTACGATTGCGACGATCCGGACGGTGACGAGGAGGGCCAGTGTACCAATGGCCCCATCACCCAGACGTGCACGGCGCCGCACGCCCAACGGGGATGCACGACCGATGCCGACTGCACCCCGGGCACGTGCGAGGCCGCGAATCGAGGGTGCTTCCTCACCGGTGGCGGGGCGCTGCTGCAAGGCACCGATACGCTCGTCGCGCCGGGCGAGGCGGACGTTCCGGTGCACGACACCGCGTCGCCGACGCTCGGCTCGGTGTTCTGCGTCGGCCCGACGGGGAGCGCGTCGATCAACAACGTCGCCGGCCTCCCGGGACCCGGACGGCTCACCTTGAACGGGACGGCGAGCGCGCGGCCCTGAACGATCGCGCATCCCCGAGAGAAACGGCGGCGTACACGGCCCTGGGCAAAGCGGCGTCCGGGGCCGTCGCGCTGTTTCCAGCAGAAATTTGTTGACTACGTAGCCGTCACTCGACAGGTTCTCGCTGTCCGCGCCGCTGCGTCGTAGCGGCTCCCCATTCCAACCATCCGGAGGTTCCCCGTGCAGCGTGTCTTCTCGCGTCTCGCGATTCTCGCCGTCGCGTCCGGGCTCGTAGTGTTCGCCACGGTCGCCGAAGCCGCCCCGGTCGGCAAATGCGCCGCCGCCAAGAAAAAGTGCATCGGAAAATACGTCGCGGCCGTGCTCGGCTGTCACGCGAAGGCCGAAGGGAAGGGCGTCGCGCTCGATCCCGCGTGCGTTGCGAAGGCGGTCGCGAAGATCACAGGCGCCGGCAAGGGCTGCTTCGACAAGAACGACGCGAAGGTGCCGAACGACTGCACGGACTCCAACGACGCCGCGCAGCAGCTCGCCGACGCCGACGCGTTCATCCTCGACGTCGTGACCGCCGTCGATCCCGACTACCCGGCGCCGACGCTCACGAAGTGCGGGGCGGCGCGGAAGAAGTGCGTCGGCAAGAAGGCCGCGGGGCTCATGGGGTGCTCGGCGAAGCTCAACAAGGACGGCGTCGGCGATCCCGCCTGCGCGCCGAAGATCGTGGACAAGTTCGGCGGCGTGAAGGGCTGCGACCCGAACGCGCTCGTGAAGGGCACCGATTGTCTCGGCAGCGCGACCACGGCCACGCTGGGGGCGAAGGTCGATGCGTGGGCCGCCACCGCCGAGGCGATCTTCGACTACGTGGGACCGGACTGCGGGAACGGCGTCATCGATCCGGGCGAGCTCTGCGATCCCGCCGCCCCGGAGCGCCCCGAGGCGACCTGCGGGTCCGACTTCGCCTGCAACCCGACGACGTGCAACTGCGCGTGTCCCACCAGCGTCCACTTCCTCGGCGATCCGACGAGCCCGGCGACGCTGCTCGACGTCGGCTGGACGGGCATCGCGCACGGCACCCCCGTGGTCTCGAACGGCGATGTGACGGTCGGGCTCTCGGGCTGCGCGGCCGAGCGCCCGTGCGGCGTTTGCGCCATGAACGGTCCGATCCCGAACGCCGGCGCGACGGAGATCCACAACCGCCGCTGCACGAACGACACGTCGATTCGCTGCACCGACGACACCCCGTGTCTCGGCGGTGGTGGAACGTGCGAGTACTACTTCGGGACGACGTTGCCGCTTTCGGCCGGTGGTGTGACGACCTGCGCCCTGAACCAGTTCAACGGCCCGATCACGGGCACGGTGAACGTCGAGACCGGTGACGCGGCCACCACCGCGCTCGTGACCTCGCGGGTGTACGTCGGCATCGCGATCGACAGTCCGTGTCCGGTGTGCGTCGGCGATCCGACGATCAACGACGACCTCCAGGGCGGCACGTGCGCGGGCGGAGCGCGTGACACCCTCGCGTGCGACGCCAACGGCACCGTGCCCGCCCGTCCCGACTTCGGGTCCACGAGCCTCGACTGTCCGCCGAATCCCGGGGCGTTGATCGCCACGCTCCCGATCGACTTGAGCGGCGGGACCGCCACCGCCGCGAAGGCGTTGTCGGCCGACAGCCCGCTCTGCGGGGTCGCAGCGCCCGGTGAGGTGTGCCTCTGTCACACCTGCAACAACGGGAACGCGGAGCCATGCGACGCGAACGCGGATTGCCCCGACCCAGCCGGGCCGATCGGCCCGATCTGCGGCGGCCGCCGTTGCCTCGGCGGACCGAATGCCGGCGCCGCGTGCGCGGCGAACAGCGAATGCCCGGGCGGCGGCATTTGCAACCGTCCCGGCGAGCCGCCGAAGCCGGATGCGTGTCTTGAGGACACGGGGTCGCCGGATGATGCCGACTGCGTGGATGGCGACGGCGACGGCGCCGGCGAGTGCTTCAACGGTCCGATCATCAGTACGTGTACCGCGCCGCACGCGCAGCGCGGGTGTTTTGGCGACGGAGACTGCACGCCGGGCACCTGTGAATCGACGGCGCGCCGCTGCTTCTCGTCCGGCGGGGGTGTGCCTACCGATCCCGGGATCGGTGAGGTCCGCGCCATCGGCGCCGCCGACGTTCCGGTGCACGACACGGCGTCGCCGACGCTGGCCTCGGTCTTCTGCGTCGCGCCGACGGGCTCGGCGTCCGTGAACAACGTCGCGGGGCTTCCGGGTCCCGGGCGCTTGACCTTGCAGGGCACCGCGACGGCGCGCCCCTAGGGGAGCTCGCTGGCGGGGAGTTGCACGACACGTCGCCGCATCCCACTATGCGGCGACGTGTCCTCCTTCCTGGTCGAGGTCTCCGACGACGAGATCCGCAGTGAACGCGCGAAGGCGCGCGAGCTCCGCGCCAGCCAATGGTGGAAGCGCAAGCGCGGAGAAGGCGTCTGCCATCACTGCGGCGGGACCTTCCCGCCGCGCGACCTCACGATGGACCACCTGGTCCCGGTGATCCGCGGCGGCAAGTCGACCAAGGGCAACGTGGTGCCGAGCTGCAAGGCCTGCAACACGGCCCGGAAGCACGACCTCCCTTTCGATTGACGTCGCCCCCGTGCGCGCGGCGCCTGCGGCGCCGTGCTCCGATGGGCCCTCGTTGACGTCGCTCCCCGCGCTCGTCCCGAGGCGTCAGTATTCGATGTCGTACTTCTGGAACGGGCCGAAGAAGCCGTGCTCGTGGAGGCCGTAGCCGACGTCGCCGGTGCTGGTTTCGAAGCGCGCGACGTGGTCGACGACGCCGAACTGCCCGAAGGACGCGACCTCGGCGAGCGGCTTCGTGAAGCCCTGCACCACGAGCGGGCCCTGGTACATGCCGTGGCGCCAGTCGGGCTCCATGCCGTAGCCGGTGCCGACGGTGATGAAGCAGGTGGTGAGCAGCTTCACCTGCACGTCGAAGCCGCCGCCCGGCGCGTGGGGGAACGACAGCACCGACGACTCGATCATGCGCGTGCCCGGCGTCAGCACGTGGCGGTGCTCGGGACGGCCGAGGTGCTGCGGGCGCTTCGCGGGGTCGGCCCACACGCGCACGGCCTCCTCGAGCAGGCGCTCGCCGTCGTTGGTCTCGTTCAGGATGTAGAGGATCGAGTAGTCGCGGAACTGCATCGGCGAGTAGTTCCACATGCCGGACATCTGGCCTTCGTTCTGGCGGATGCCGGGGTGCTCGGCCTCGCCGACCGGACGCACGCCCCACGAGCGATCGCGCGTGCCCCACCAGCGATCGGGCGTGATGGTGAACGTCTCGCCCCCGATCGCGAGCGTGCCGGCCCAGCAGCCGGTCTGCGCGAAGCGCTTCGAGTCGAAGAGGACGCGCCCGTGCTTCCGGATGAAATGCTGCGGCTCTTCGTAGGCCGGGATCGCTCCCTCCCACGTCAGATCGAACGCCAGCGAATGGTCGCTCGGTTCCAGGATCGCCCGCACTCGCTTCAGCCCTTCGAGGACCTCGACCCGGAAGGGCCCGACCGTCGTGTCCATGCGGTCGCCGAGCTCGCGCGATGCGCGCACCACGTGGTGCGTGTCGCCGCGACGGGCCACGGCGAAGGCATCCTGCACGCCCAGGTTCGGATACTGGCCCATGCCCATCACGAGGAAGAGATCGTCGCTCGAGCCGTGCAGGTTGAAGTAGTAGCGATCGTAGAAATTGCGATCGCTGGTCCCGACGTTGCGGATGACGTCGGCGATCTGGTGCAGCGGATAGTCATCCATCCGGGAGAGCATGGGGCGGGGTCGTAGACGCCATGGGATTCGGCTGTCAACCGCGCTATGGCGCTCCGACGGAGGAGATCCCGACATGCCGATTCCGCAGGCTCGCGACGTCGACGTCACCCGCACGCAGCTGACCGCGTGGCTCCAGCGGAAGCTGCCGCACGCCCGCGACGTCGCGATCGGCGAGATCGGCCTCCCGAGCGGCAGCGGCTTCTCGAACGAGACGCTCCTGATCGACGCGTCGTGGACCGAGAACGGGGCGCCCCTCACGGCCCGCCTCGTCGCGCGCGTGAAGCCCACCGCGTACGCGATCTTCCCCGAGTACGACCTGCACCGGCAGTATCGCGTGATGGAGCTGCTCGCCCCGACGCCGGTCCCGGTGCCGCGCGTGCGCTGGTACGAAGACGACGCGAGCGTGCTCGGGCAGCCGTTCTACGTGATGGATCGCGTCGACGGGGTCATCCCATCGGATCATCCGCCGTTCACGTCCGGCGGGTGGTTGTTCGACGCGCCGCCGGAGGATCAGGGCCGGCTCGCGCGCAATGCGCTCGACGTGCTCGCCGAGATCCACCGCCTCGATTGGCGCGCGCTCGGCTTCGAGCTCCTGGCGCGTCCCGACTACGGCGCGACGCCGTTCGCGCAGCAGCTCGGGTACGCCGTGATGATGCTCCGCTGGGCGGCCGCGGGCCGCGCGATGCCGGTCGTGGACGCGACGCTGGCTTGGCTCGAAAAGAACCGGCCGGCGCACGAACCGCCGGCGAGCCTCACGTGGGGCGACGCCCGCATCGGCAACATGATCTTCCGGGACTTCCGTCCGGTCGCCGTGCTCGATTGGGAGATGGCGACGCTCGGTCCCGGCGAGGTCGATCTCGCATGGTGGCTCGTCCTCGACCGCTATCACACCGAAGGTGTCGGCGCGTCGCCGCTTCCCGGCTTTCCGTCGCGCGCGCAGATCGTCGCGCAGTGGGAAGAGCGTGTCGGCCGGAAGGCGCAGGACCTCTTCTACTACGAGGTGTGGGGCGCGTTCCGGTTCGCGCTCGTCCTGATCCGCATCGCGGATCAGATGACCGAGTACGGCGTGATGCCGGAGGGCTCGGGATTCGAGCGCAACAACCCGGCGACGCAGATGCTCGCCAAGATGCTCGACCTGCCGGCGCCGGCCTGACGGTCGGCGCGCCGGGCTCGCACGGCGCGTCGTCGCGCCCCAGCGTTTGCCGTGTCGACTCGCGTGGCGCGGTCGATGCGCGTCTGGAACAGGGCGCCGAATCGGTGACGCCGCATTTGCGCGGCCACCGTCGATCCTTCAGGAATGGTGGGCAGGCGCCGTGATTTCGCGATGGCACGGCGGGTGCACCTTCAATCGAGCATGCGATCCTACCTGCGCCACGCGAGCGGAGTCGCTCTCGTCCTCCTCACGAGCCTCGCTCCGGCCACGAGCGAGGCCGGCTCGACTGTGCTCGCATGTCGGAAAGCCATCGGCAAAGCGGGTACGTCGCTCGTCCGCGCCGTCATCGCCGCCGAGCAGGGCTGCCTCGAACGGCGACTCGCCGGGAAGGTCCCGGCCTCCGCGGGCTGCAACGACACCGGTCCCAGCCTCGCGGGCGTCGACGAGCCCGCGACCCGCGACAAGATCCTGAAAGCGATCGCGAAGGCGCGGAGCGCGGTCACGAAGAAATGCATGGACCTTTCGCCGACCGCGCCCGCCGATGCGGGCCTCGGCATGGACGCGACGTGTCCGAGCAGCGAGCCGGCGTGCGACATGCCGGTCAACGACATCACTTCGCTCCTCGACTGCCTCGAGTGCGCCCACGTGAGCACCGGGCAGGCGGTGGTCGGCGTGCCGTACGGCGCGACCTCCGCGATCGTGTTTCCGGGCGGCGGGTTCGGGGGCCGGCGATGAAAGCGCGCGCAAGCCTCGTCGCCGCGCTGGCGGTGGGTCTCGCCGCGGCGGAGTCCGCGTCCGCCGCCGACATGGCCGGCGTCTGTCGGAAGGTATTCGGGAAGGCGGGCTCCGTCCTCGTGACGAGCGTGCTGAGCGCGGAGCACGCCTGCCTCACGCAAGCGGCGAAGGGCAAGCTCGCCGCGGGAACGGTTTGCTCCGACACGGGACCCAGCATCGCGGGCGTCACGGAGGCGAAGACCAAGACGAAGCTCGCGGCGGCGATCGCGAAGGCGCGCGCCGCGGTCGAGAAACGTTGCACCGGCATCGACGTGCAGGCCCCCGCCCCCGTCGGGCTGGGACTCGGGACCTGCGGCGGGCCGGACGCGTGTGACGGGATCACCATCCAGGATGCGGCGTCGCTCGCCGACTGTCTCGAGTGCGTCCACGTGGCTGCGGCGCACGAGATCCTCGCGGTGCAGCACGCCGACAGCACGAAGCCCGCGACGGGCCCGCCGTCGTCGAGCGGATCGCCCCGCCGCGTCAGCCCGAGCGGCACCGATACGACCGGCTGCGGCGGCGCCGATGGCCCGTGCCGCACGATCCAGTACGCGGTGAACGCGTCCGCGACGAACGACGAGATCCTGGTCGCCGAGGGCACGTACACGTACAGCGGCTCGCTCGACCCGTGCGCGCAGTACATCGACAGTCACGCGATCGTGTGCGTCCTCAACAAGCGCCTCACGATCCGCGGCGGATTCGCCGACGGCGCGTGGACGACCGCGGATCCGGATCAGAACCCGACCGTGATCGACGGCGCCGATCAGCGCCGCGGCGTGCTGGTGCAGCGGACCTCGTCGGGCGCGCCGGCGGCGGGGCTCGTGATGGAAGGGTTCACCGTGCGGCGGGGCCGGGTGCAGGGTGCAGCGACGGGCGGCGACGCGAAGACCTTCGCGTTCGGCGCCGGTTTCCTCGCGGACTTCAGCACGATCACGCTGCGCGACATGGTCTTCAGCGACAACCAGGCGCTCGGCGGCGACACGACGAGCGCGTACGGTGGCGCTGCTGCCGGCGGCGGCGTCGCGCTCCGCGCGTGTCCGAGCACCACGGTCGAGAACGTGCGCTTCGAGAACAACCGCGCCGAGGGGGGCAGCGGCGGCGATCGCGGCGGCTTTGGCATCGGCGGCGGGCTCTTCACCTTCGAGACGACGCTCGAGGCATCCGACCTGACGTTCACGCAGAACCTCGCGATCGGCGGCAACACGAACGGCAACGGCGTTGCCGGTGACGGCGAGCGCGGCGACGGCCAGGGCGGCGGCATGGCGATCCAGGAGGGCAGCGACGCGGTCGTCACGCGCGTGACCGCGATCGACAACCAGGCGATCGGCGGCGACGCCGGGACCAACGCGGGCGGCGCCTTCGGCGGCGGCCTGTACGCCGAGAAGGCGACCTTCGCCGTGTCGGACACGCTCGTCGAGGGCAACGTCGCGCTCGCAGGCGACGCTACGAACGGCGGCTTCGGTTCCGGGGGCGGCGTCATGACGATGAACGTCGCGGTCACGCTCGACCGCGTCCGCATCGTCGACAACCGCTCCACGGGCGGCAACGGGAGCGTGAACGCCGGTCCGTGCGGCGGCGGCGGCGCGTACCTGTCGCGGCTCGGCGGCACCGGCTCGGCGACGATCCGCAACACCGTGGTCGCCGACAACCTGACCGAGATGGGCTCGACCGGCGCACCGCCCGGCGGCGGCGGCGGTGGGCTCTTCCTGCAAGGCCTCCAGACGACGATCGACCACGCGACGATCGTCGACAACAGCCTCGGGTCGACGTTCATGCAGGGAATCGGCGTCGTGGTCATCAGCGGCACGAGCAACGCCGACGTCACGATCCGCCATTCGATCATCGCGAACCACAGCGGCTCGGGCGCCGCGGCGCTGCACGTGCAGCCCAGCAACTCGGTGACCCTCGTGCGCGGCATCTTCTCCGGCAACGTGAAGGACACGAACTCGGACGGCTCGGTCGGCGCACCCGGCACGTTCAACGGTCTCGGCACGATGCTGGCGACGGGTTCGCTCGGCTTTCTCTCGCCCGGCGCGCCGAGCTTCGACTACCACATCGCGCCGACGTCGCCGGCGGTGAATCAGGCGACGAGCAGCAACTACACCGTCGACCTCGACAACCAGCCGCGCATCGGCACCCCCGACATCGGCGCGGACGAAGCGACTCCGTAGTTCCACGAGGCTTCCAGTCAGGGCGCCGCGGCGGTGGTCAGGTCGGGTGTGGCCGACGAGCGGCGAAGCCGATCCGTCTTCGTCGCCGGCCCGGCTCGCCCGAACTCGCTCGCACCCGCCGCCCACCCATCCCGGCTCGCTCGGACAGCGGGCTCGCTGATCGGGCCGGCTCCTCGTCGGATGCCTCGGCTCTCGCCGCTACGTCGGCCACACCCGACCTGACCACCGCCGCGGGGTCGAGCGGTCGACTTGGAAGCGGCTTCGCGGCTCGTCGCCTCGGCCCAACCTGGCCACTGTCTCGCGGCGCCTGGAGGTCGACTTCCGGAATCTCGATCTCTATACTCCCGCGCGCTGCGCGCGGCTCCTGCGGGTTTCGCGCGCGACCCTGGGGGAACTCTCGCATGCGCGCATCGGTGGTGATCAACACGTACAACCGCGCTGCGAGCCTCCCGACCACTCTCGAAGCACTGAAGCTCCAAACGTTCGCGGACTTCGAGGTGATCGTCGTGAACGGTCCCTCGACCGACGACACCGAAGCGGTGCTCGCCGCGTGGGCCGATGCCATCCGCGCGATCCGCTGTCCCGCGGCGCGCCTCTCCGACTCGCGCAATCTCGGCGTCGAAGCCGCGCGCGGGGACGTCGTCGTCTTCATCGACGACGACGCGATCGCCGAGCCCGAGTGGCTCGAGCGCATCATGGCGGCATACGACTCCGATCGCGTGGGGGCCGTCGGCGGCTACGTGTGGGACGACACCGGCTTCGCGTTCCAGTGGCGCCACGCGACGTGCGATCGGCTCGGCCGCGTGCGGAGCCACGCCACGCCGCCCCCGCCGGAGTGCGGAACGGCCGGCGCCGATCCGTTCGTCTACACGCAGGGCACGAACTGTAGCTATCGGCGGACGGCGCTCCTTCGGGTGGGCGGCTTCGACGAGGCGCTCGAGCACTACTACGACGACGTCGAGATCTCGATGCGGATCCTCGATCTCGGCTACGAGCTGAAAATTCTCCCGAACGCGCTCGTACACCACAAATCGCTCGGCAACCGCACCCGCGATCAGGCGCGGATCGTCGTGAGCCCGTTCGCGATAGCGGCCGACCACGCCTACTTCGCGATGCGGAACGGCGGCCCGTCGCGGCCGCGCTCCGAGATCGAGCAATCGATCCGAACTTTCGCGGACGGCATGTGCGCCGCCGCCGACGCGAACCTCGCGGCGGGGCGCATGACGGCGGAGCAACACGCGCGCTTCCAGCGTGAAATGGCGGAAGGCGTGAGCGTCGGCGCGGCCCGCGCGCTCGACGAGCCGCGCTCGCGCCGGGCGTTTCCACCGGGCGATCCCGCCGAGTTCAAACCGTTCCCGCGCATCGCCGCGGACGGGCCGCGCCTGCACGTCTGTGTCCTCTCGAAGGAATGCCCGCCGAAGGACTTTGGTGGCGTCGGCCGGTACACCCATGCGCTGGCAACCGGTCTCGCGCAGCTCGGGCACGTCGTGCACTTCGTCACCGTCGGCGACGAGAATCGCGTCGACTTCGAGCACGGCATGTGGATGCATCGGCTCGTCCCGTGGCGGCGCTGGATCCCCGAGCTCGACGGCGTCCCGCTCCAGTACAACCTCTACCACGTCGCCGCCGCGTATCAGGAGGTTCGCCGCATCGTGGAGCGCATGCCGGTCGACGTCGTCTACGCGCCGATCTGGCTCTGTGAAGGACTGCTCTGCCTCCTGGACGACCGCTTCCCGACCGTCGTCGGCCTCCAGACGGCGATGAAGACGATCGCGCGCATGCATCCGTCGTGGGGGGAGGCGGCCCAGACGCGCCAGCTCGTCGCGCTCGAGCAGGCGACGCTCGCGCGTGCCCACCACCTGCACGCGAACAGCGACGCGATCCTCGACAAGTTTCGTACCGAGTACGAGATCGCTGCGCCCGGCGGGTTCGTGGTGCCGCTCGGCGTCGAGGATCGCCGGTCGCAGGTCGTCCGACGCGCCTCGGACGGCCGCGTGCGGTTGCTGTTCGTGAGCCGTCTCGAGCGCCGGAAGGGTGTCGACACCTTCCTCGACGCCGTCGTGCGGCTGCTCCCAGAGCTCCCGGAGCTCGAGGTCGTCATCGTCGGCAAGGACACGCCGAACACGGAAACGCCGGAAACCTATCGCGAGGCCTTCCGCCGCGCGCACGGCGGTGCCGCGATCGCCGAGCGCGTGCGGTTCGTCGGCGAGGCGAGCGAGGCGGAGCTGCACCAGCACTATGCCGATTGCGACGTCTTCTGCGTGCCGTCGCGCTACGAGTCGTTCGGCCTCGTCTACCTCGAGGCGATGGTGTTCGGCGTCCCCGTGGTCGCGACCAACGTCGGGGGCATTCCCGAGGTCGTCGAGCACGATCGCAACGGCTTCCTGGTCGAGCCCGAGGATCCCGCGGCGCTCGCCGCCGCGTTGCGACGGCTCCTCGTCGACCCCGAGCTGCGGGCGCGGATGGGGCGAGCGTCGCGCGCGATCTACGAGGAGCGCTTCACGATTCCCGCGATGGCGCGCGGAATCGCGACAGAGCTCCTGCGCGTCGTGCGCGAGCACCGTGGTGACGGTGCGGACGACCCGCGGTCCCTCGTCGCGGCGGGCGCGCCGGAAGGCCGCGCGGCGTGAACGTCGAGCCGCTCACGATGGTGGACGCGATCTCGACCGCGAAGGTCGAGATGCCGGCCGCCGAGCGGCTGCTGCTGTTCGGCCTGGTCCGAGCCCTCCGGCCTGCGCGCGTGCTCCAGGTCGGCGTCGGCGAGGGGGGCGTCGCGGCGATCGTCGCGGCGGCGCTCGACGACGGCAGCGCGGGGACGCTCGTCTGCGTGGATCCGGCGCCGCGCGTATCCGACGCCGACTGGACGCGCGTAGCGCATCGCGCGACGATCCTCTCGACCGACCTGGCGGACGTCGTCGACGAGGTGCGTGCGGTCGCGGGCGGCTTCATCGACCTCGCGATCGTCACCGCGGACCGAACGGGAACGGACATCGGGCGCGACCTCGAAGGGGCGGCGCGTCTCCTCGACGAGGATGCGTATCTGTTGCTCCAGGGCGCGCTCGACGGCGTCGGGAGACGCGCGGTGGAGGTGCTCCTCGCGAAGGGTCGGCGCTTCGTCGACTGCGGTGCGCTGTCGGCGGCCCGCGATGGCGGAGGCATGCGGCTGTTGCGCCACGTCGCGCGGCCGTCCATCGCCGGGCCCACGTCGCGCGACGGCGGATTCCGCACGGACGAGCTCGCGGCGATCCTCTCCGAGACGACCCAGCTCGACGCCGCAACGGCTGAGCGCGCGGCTCGGGGCCTCGTCGACCCGTTGGCGTACCCGATCGACTACGTCGCGGAGTGCAAGGCGCTCTGGGTGGAGAGCCCCGCCGACTTCGTGGCCGGCCTCTATCGCATCCTGCTGAGCCGCGAGGCGGACCCGTCCGGCGCGGGCTACTACGTCGGGCGCCTGAAGCTCGGCGATTCACGGCTCGACGTCGTCCGCATGCTCGCGTCGTCCGAGGAGGCGCGAGAGAAGGGGCTCCGCACCGATTGGATCGACCAGCTCGCGCGCACCAGCCCGAGCTTTCCCGTCGGAATGACGTGGGCGAACGGCACGTGGAATCGTCGCCTGCGGAGCTGGATCCGGCGCCAGCCCGCGCTCGCGCGCGCGGCACGCTATGCGATGGTCGCGGGCAGGACGCCCTGGACGGTCGAGCGTCTGCACGCGCTCGTCGCCGAGCAGCAACAGATGCTCGAGCAGCAGCGGCGGCAGATCCAGCGCCTCGAGCGCCAGGTCGGGCAAGGCGACGCCGCCGACGCGCCCGCGATCGGCGAGCGGCTCGCGGCGCTGTCCGGCGAAGTGGCGGTCCAGAACCGGATGCTCGTGCGCTTGACCGACGCCGTCGATCGCCTCATGCGCGATCTCGCCGCACGACGCGGCTAGCGCAGCGGATGCGGGCGATCGTCGCGCTCTTCGCGGTCGTCGCGGCGGGCATCGGTGTCTTTCTGTCGACGTTCATGGGGGCGCCGCTGCCCGCGCCGCGGCCGCTCGCCGCGACGGACCTGCCGCCGGCGACGTCCCCCGGCACGATGGCGCTCTTCCAGTTGCCGACCGGCGTCACGCATCGGAGTGCCGCCTTCGGCTATCGCGGCGGGTCGTTCTTCGAGCCGCGCGACTTCGCGATGACGGCGGCGCTCGTTCGCCATCCCGGGGGCGATCTGCTGATCGACACCGGCTTCGGGCGCACGGTCGACGCGCAGGTCGAGCTCATGCCGTTCTTCTTCCGGCTGACGACGCGCTACGCGCGTTTCCTTTCGGCAGCGGAGCGCCTGGCGGCGGCGGGTTGCGACCGCACGCGGCTCCGCGCCGTGCTCCTCACCCATGCGCACTGGGATCACGCGAGCGGACTCCCGGACCTGGCCGGCACGCCGGTATGGGTGACGCCGGAAGAGCGGCGTTTCATCGCCGAGGGCGGCTGGATCACGGCCGTGGCGCGCGAGACGGGCGCACGCTTCGAGGAGTACGCGTTCGAAAGCGGTTCGTATCTCGGCTTCCCGCAGAGCCACGACGTGTACGGCGACGGCGCGGTGGTCGTCGTGCCGGCGCCCGGGCATACCCCCGGATCGGTCATCGTCTTCGTCGCGCTCCCGAGCGGCAAGCGCTACGCGTTCGTCGGCGACCTCGTCTGGCAGCGCGAGGGCATCAGCGAGCGCGAAGAAAAGCCGTGGCTCCAGCGCACCCTCGCCGACCGCGACCCCGCCGGCGTCCGCGACCACATCCTCCACATGGCCGCCATCGCCGCTCGTTTCCCGGAGATCACGATCGTGCCAGCCCACGACACGCGGGCATTCGCGGACCTGCCGGTCTTCGAGTGATCAGCCGCGCGGCTCGCGCACGCGGTTGGCCGTCTCCCACACGGTCTCGAGCGCACCCGATTCCCCGAGCAGCTCGTTCGGGTTCCGCTTGTCGATGTGGCCGATGAGCCCGCGATAGACGCCGTAGCCGACGAGCTCGCGGAGCCGCGGCCCGAAGCCGCGCGCGATCTCGCGCGGGATGCCGAGCTGCTGGTTCTCCTGCTGGCGCACCCAGCCGGCGCAGTAGTTCATCGCGATCCCGACCCGTACCGCGTCGCTGCGATTCGCGCCGCCGCCGTGCCAGAGGCTGCCGTGCCAGACGAGCACGCTACCCTGCCGCATGATCGCTGGGACGGTTTCGTGCTCGGAGCCGTACGCGGGACTGTGATCGCGCGTGTGCGATCCGGGCATGATGCGGGTCGCGCCGTTCGGTTCCGTGAAGTCCGTGAGCGCCCACATCGTGTTGCAGACGGTCGGCACGTGCGGCTTCGGGAGCGGCAAGAGCTGGTCGTCGGCGTGGATCGGCTGGGCGATCTCGCCGGGATGGATGGCGATCGACGAGAGCGACGAGATCAAGCATCCCGTGTCGAGCACGCCCTCGACGACCGGTAGGACGCGCGGGTGCACGGGAATCGCCTCGAAGAGCGCGCCATACACGAGGAGGTTGTAGACGCGCTTCGTACGCCGGCCTTCGAAGTCGTTGCTGGCGAAGTCGATGCCGAGCCGGGCTTGGAGGCGATCGATTTCGTCGAGCAGCGCCTTCGCTTCTTCGGGCGTGAAGACGTCCTCGATGACCGTGTACCCGTCGCGCTCGATGCGCGCGAGGTGCGCCGCGGTGTCGGTCACGATCGCGCCTCGACACGGCGCACGTTCACCTCGCGCGCGGGTGCGGCGGCTCGCAGCCCGTCGCCGAGTCCCGTATCGTGCTGGCGCACGATCAGCAGCGACGCCGGGCAGTCGCGGACGATGGTCTCCGGCTGCATGCCGAACGACCGGTGCTCGAGGCCCCAGTCGGCGCTCGCTCCGACCACGACGAGATCGTATCCGCCCTCGCATTCCTCGATGACCGCGTGGATCGGCTCGGCGTGGTCGAGCTTCTTGACGTCGATCCGTCCTCCGTTGGGCCACGTCTCGCCGTGGAGGTCGGCGAGCGTGCTCGCGACGTCGTCTGCGCCGCCGGCGGCCTTCGGGTCGAGGTTCAGCACGTGCAGCACCGTGACCTTGGCGCCGACGTGGCGCGCGATGCGGAGCCCGAGCGCCAGCGCGCCGCGATCGTGGGGACCGCCGCGGAACGGCACGAGCACCCGGCCGATCCATTCGAGCCCGCGATCGACGAGCACCGCGACCGACGTCTCGGCGTGGCCCATCACGTCGTGCACGGTACCGCTCAACACGGCGCGGCCGAGCACCGGTTTGTGCCAGCCCATGATGACGAGGTCGGCGCGCTTCACGGCGGCGACCTCGCAGATGTCCGCGGAGGGGCGCGGCGACACGAACGACAGCGGGCGCACCGTGAGGCCGAGCGCGTCGGCGCGCTCCAGCAGCGGACCGAGCGCGGACGTCTCGCTGGCGCGCGTCTCTTCCTGCTCGGCCAGCACGAACGACGCGCGCCCGGTCGGCGGCAGGAGGCGGAGCGCGTAGAGGCGGTTGTGCTCGTCGGTTTCGCCGAGGAGCGCTCCGGCGACCGTCACCATGCCGGGTCCCGACCGGTCGTACGCGACGCAGGTCAGCACCGTGAAGCCGTCGGCGGGCGCGACGTCGACCTCGGGCTGATCCTCGGCGGCCGCCGTCGGGTAGACCCATTCCAGAAGCGGGGTCGTGATGAATGTCGTCACGAGGGCCATGATGACCATCATCGTGAAGAGGGTCGGGGAGATCACGCCGAGGTCGAGGCCGATGTTGAGCACGATCAGCTCCATCAGCCCGCGC
>DAIQBH010000041.1:0-17771 GCA_036781285.1 Thermodesulfobacteriota bacterium
CCGGACTGCGTGGGCCGAGGCCGAGCTCGCCCGCCGCTACGGCCCGGACGTCACGGCACCCGACCCGCGGCAGGCGTGGACGAAGCTCGCGCGCCGCGGCCGCTTGACCGGCCGCCAGCTCGCCGTGCTGCGCGAAGTCGCCGCGTGGCGCGAGACCGAGGCCGCGACGGCGGATCTTCCGGTCGGCTGGATCTTGAAGGACCCCACGCTCGTCGAGATCGCCCGCACCGCGCCGCGCGATCCGGCGGCGCTCGGTCAGGTACGCGGCGCGGGCGGTCTTTCGGGTGCCGCTCGCACGCGCGCCGCCGCCGCCGTCGCGGCCGGACTGGACGCCGAGCCCATCGACCCACCGCGCGAGGTCCCGCGCGACGTCGCCCGCCGCGTCGCCGCCGCCTCCGAGCTCGCGGCCGTCTTGATGCGCGCCCGCTGCGACGCTGCCGATCTCGCCCCCGAGCTCGTCGCCACGCGCACCGACCTCGAACGCTACGTCGAGACCCTCGTCACCAACGACGGCCTCGTGCACCCGCTCGCCGAGGGCTGGCGCGCCGAGGTCGCCGGCCGGGAGATCGCGGAGCTGGTCGCCGGCCGCGTCGCGCTCGCGGCGCTGCCGAAGCCGCCGTACCTGGCGATCATTCCGCGGTAGAGGCGGCCGCGGAACGCTCGGCTGTGGTCGGTACCGAGTTGCTCACGGCTCTCGAGCGGTCGATTCAGCGCAGAATCATCGGCCGCTCGATCCGGATTCATGGGCCACTGCGAGATCGCGACCACGACGGTACCGGGCGCGAACCGGATCGCAGCCGCCCATGACCACGTGCCGCTCCGTCCTCGGTCGAACTACGGCACCCGCCAGCCGCCGCCCAGCGCCTTGTACACCGCCACCAGCGCCGTCGCCGTCGTGGTCTCGCTGTCGGCGAGGTCGTTCTGGGCGACCAGCAGGCGGCGCTCGGTGTCGAGCACTTCGAGGAAGTCGGAGACGCCGTACTGATAGCGTTCGCGGGCGCGGAGGGTGGCGCGCTGGCTCGCCTCGGCGGAGACGCGGAGTTGGTCGCGGCGCTCCTGCTCGCGCGCGAAGTTCGTGAGGGCGTTCTCGGTCTCTTCGAGCGCCAGCAGCACGGTCTGCTCGTAGCGGGCGAGCGCGGCTTCCGTGCGGGCGTCGGCGGCGACGATGCGGGCGCGGACGCGGCCGAGGTCGAACGCGGCCCAGAAGATGCGCGGGCCGAAGTTGAAGGTGTCGCTGCCGGCGGCGCCGAGGCCGGCGAAGCTCTGCGACTCGAGCGCGACCGAGCCCACGAACGTCACGCGCGGGAAGAGATCCGCGACCGCGACCCCGCGGCGGGCGGTCGCGGCGACGAGATCGGCCTCCGCGGCACCGATGTCGGGACGCCGGCGCACGAGATCCGCGGGCCGCCCGACCGCCGCCAGCACGGGCAATGACGGCAGTGGTTGGCGGGGGCGGAGCTCCTCGAGAAGCGCGGTCGGCGCGAGACCGACGAGCACCCCGAGGCGATGTCGTGCCCGCTCGGCGAACGCGCGCAGCGGTGGGATCGTCGCGAGGGTCGCGGTGAGCTGCGCCTCGGCGCGCGCGGTGTCGAGCTCGGTGCCGCGGCCACCTTCCAACAACACGCGCGTGAGATCGTACGTCGACTGCTGGTTCGCCGCGTTCCGCTCGGCCACGTCGAGGCGGAGCTGCGCGCCACGGAGCTCGAGGTACGTCCGCGCGACCTCCGCCTGCACGCTCACGAGCACGTCCCGGAGCTGCCCCTCCGCGGCCGCGACGTCGGCCGTGCGCGCTTCGATCGAGCGCCGCACGCGGCCGAAGAGGTCGAGCTCCCAGCTCGCGTCGAAGCCGACGTCGTAGAGGCCGCGGTCGCGGTCGATGCCGCCGAGCGAGCCGCTTCCCCTGATGCTGTCGCGGCTGACCCGCGCTTGCGTGAAGCCGCCCGCGCTCGTGACCGTCGGCGCCAGATCGAGCAGGGTCTCCGTCCGGAGGGCACGCGCCTCGCGGATGGCGGCGATCGCGACCTTCAGATCGAGGTTCCGGGCCGCCGCCCGCGCCACGAGCGACGTGAGCTCCGGGTCGTCGAAGGCCTCCCACCACGCCGCCTCGACGGGATCCAGCACCGCGACGGGATCGCCGGGATCGCCGCCCGGCGACGCATACGCGTCGGGCAGGTCCAGCGCCGGTTCCGCGTAGTTCCGGCCGGCGAGCATGCACCCCGAGAGGCTCGCACCCGCCGCGAGCACCGCGGCGACGAGCGCCGCGGTTCCGGCCGCTCCGCCCATCCGGTCCGTCCGCCCGCGCCGGGTCACGAACCCGCGGATCACGACGTAGAAGACCGGCGTCAGGAAGAGCCCGAGGATCGTGACGCCGAGCATGCCCGCGAAGACGGCCGTGCCGAGCGTCTGCCGCATCTCGGCCCCAGGCCCGTGCGCCCGCGCGAGCGGCAGTACGCCGAGGATGAACGCGAACGACGTCATGAGGATCGGCCGGAGCCGGAGACGCGCCGCCTCGACCGCCGCCGCGAAACGGTCTTTCCCCTCGTCCTCCTGCTGCTTCGCGAACTCGACGATGAGGACCGCGTTCTTCGCGGCGAGACCGATCAACACGACGAGCCCGATCTGGGTGATCAGGTTGTTGTCCATGCCGCGGACCCAGACGCCGAGGAGCGCGAACGGCAGGCACATCGGCGCGATCAGGATGATGGCGAGCGGCAGCGACCAACTCTCGTACTCCGCTGCGTGCACCAGGAACACGAACAGCACGCAGAGCGGAAAGATGAAGAGCGCGGCGTTGCCCGCGAGCTGCGCCTGATACGCGAGATCCGTCCACGCGATCCCGAACCCGAGCGGGAGCTGCTCGGCGAGGCGCTCGACCGCCGCCATCGCGGTGCCGAGGCTGCCGCCCGGCGCGGCGTCGCCGTTCACCTCGGCGCCCGGGAACATGTTGTAGCGGACCACCCGATCGGGCCCGCTCTGGCGCGCGACGTCGAGCACGGAGCCGAGCGGCACCATCTCGCCGTTCGCGTTCCGCGTCTTCAGGCGCTCGATGTCGCGCGGCTCGGCCCGGAAATCGGCTTCGGCCTGCGCGCGCACCTGGAACGTGCGCCCGAAGAGGTTCAGGTCGTTCACGTAGAGCGAGCCGAGGTACACCTGGAGCGTCTCGAAGACGCTGCCGAGCGGCACGCCGAGCTTCTGCGCCTTCACGCGGTCGACGTTCGCGTAGAGCTGCGGCGTCGAGGCGCGGAAGGTCGTGAAGACACCCGCGAGCTCGCCGTCCTGATGGGCTTGATCGACGAGCTGATCCACCGCTTCCTGAAGAGGGCGTACGCCCCGGCCGGCGCGATCCTGCACGACGACCTTGAAGCCGCCGGAGGTGCCGAGTCCCTGCACCGGCGGCGGCGGGATCACGAAGATCTGCGCCTCCTGGATCTCGTTCAGCCGCTCCTGGAGCGTCCGCTGGAGCTCGGGTGCCGTCGGGCCGTGCGTGCGCTCCTCGAAGGGCTTCGGACCGATGAAGATCGCGCCGGCATTCGAGCTGTTGGCGCGGGTGGCGCCGGAGAATCCGGCGAACGCGACCGCGTAGGACACGCCGGGCGTCCCGAGGATGATCGCGCTCGCGCGCTTCACGACGGCGTCGGTCCGCTCGAGCGAGGCGCCGTCCGGAAGCTGGATCGCCGTGATGAGGTAGCCCTTGTCCTGCGCCGGGATGAAACCCGTCGGGATCGTCCGGAACGCGAAGAACGTCACGACCAACAGTCCGGCGTAGACGCCGATCGCGACCCAGCTGCGGTGAGACAGCCACCCGACGGTCCGCGCATAGCGGTCCGCCATCCATTCGAAGCCGCGGTTGAACGCGGCGAAGAAGCGGCCGAGCGTCCGGTCGGTGAGGCGCTCGAACCAGTCGCGCTTCGCGCCGTGGGGCTTCAGCAAGAGCGCGCAGAGCGCCGGGCTCAGCGTCAGCGAGTTGAACGCCGAGAGGAGCGTCGCGACCGCGATCGTGAGGGCGAACTGGCGGAAGAACTGACCCGTGATGCCGCCGAGGAAGGCCGTCGGCACGAAGACGGCGCACAGACCGAACGCGATCGCGATGACGGCGGCCGTCACCTCCTCCATCGCCTTGAACGTCGCCGCCTTCGGCGAGAGGCCGGCGGCGAGATGGCGCTCGACGTTCTCGACGACGACGATCGCGTCGTCGACCACGATGCCGATCGCGAGCACGAGCCCGAAGAGCGACAACATGTTGAGCGAGAACCCGAGCGCCTGCATGGCCGCGAACGTGCCGACCAGCGACACCGGGATCGCGAGCAGCGGGATCAGGCTCGCGCGCCAGTTCTGGAGGAACAGCAGGACGACGATGACGACCAGAATCACCGCCTCGTAGAGCGTGTGGATGACCGCATCGATCGATTCCCGGACGAAGATCGTCGGGTTGTAGACGATGCGGTACTCGAGCCCTTCGGGAAACGCCCGGCTGAGCTCGTGCATCGCCGCTTCGACGGCGTCGGAGGTCTCGAGCGCGTTCGAGCCGGGCCGCTGCGCGACGGCCATGGCGACCGCCGGCTCGTTGTTCAGGTAGCTGTTCACGGAGTAGTCGCGCGCCCCGAGCTCGACCCGCGCCACGTCGCGGACGCGCGTGATGCGGCCGTCCTCGCCCGTCTTGATGACGACGTTGCCGAACTGCTCGGCATCCAGCAGCCGCCCGAGCGTCGTGACGGGCAGCTGGAACGACGTGCCCGCGGGCGCCGGCGGTTGGCCGATCACGCCCGACGCGACCTGGATGTTCTGCTCGCGGAGCGCCGAGACGACGTCGCCGGTCGTGATGCTGCGGGCCGCGAGCAGATCGGGATCGAGCCACGCCCGCATGCTGTACTCGCGAAGGCCGAAGAGGTTGACGTCGCCCACGCCGTCGATGCGCGCGAGCACGTCGCGCACCTGGATGAGAGCGTAGTTGCCGATGTAGAGCTGGTCGTAGCGCTTCGACGGCGACAGTAGATGCACGACCATGAGCAAGTCGGGCGAGCTCTTGATGGTCGTGACGCCGACGCGCCGGACGTCCTCGGGCAGACGCGGTTGCGCGATCGCAACGCGGTTCTGGACGAGCACCTGGGCCTTGTCCAGGTCGGTGCCGAGCCGGAACGTGATGGTGAGCACCATCTGCCCGTCGGTCGTGCTCTGCGACGACATGTAGAGCATGTCCTCGACGCCGTTCACCTCCTGCTCGATCGGCGTCGCGACGGTCTCGGCGATGACCTCGGGCGGCGCGCCCGGGTACGACGCACGGACGACGATCGTCGGAGGCACGACCTCCGGGTACTGCGCGACCGGCAACGCCAGGTACGCGAGGCCGCCGATCAGGATCGTGACGATCGAGAGGACCGCGGCGAAGATCGGACGATCGATGAAAAAGTGCGAAAGGCCCACGGCGCTCGGCTCACACGTCGTCCGGCGTGGGCGTCGCCTCCGGGTCGACGTCCACCGCGGCGGCGCCCGTCGGCATCGGCTCGGGCAGCCGCGGGCTCGGGCACGGCGCCATCGGCTTCTCTTCGGGCGCGACCATGACGCCCGGACGCACGCGCTGGAGGCCCGCGATGACGATTCGGTCCTCGACTGCGAGCCCCGCGCGCACGATGCGACGACCTTCGTACAGCGGCCCCGTCGTGATCGTCCGGTACTGCGCCTTGTTCTCCGCGTCGATCACCCAGACGAACCGTTGCGCCTGGTCGGTGCCGATCGCCTCGTCGGGCACGAGGATCGTCTCGTACTTGCCGGTGCCGGCGAGTCGCAGGCGCACGAACTGTCCCGGGCTGAGTAGCCGATCCGCGTTCGGCACGATCGCTCGGCCTTGCAGCGTCCCCGTTCCGGGGTCGAGCACGTTGTCGACGAAATCCATCCAGCCGCGGTGCGGGAAGTCGGCCTCGTCGGCGGTCCCGATCTCGACGGGGTTCTGCACCTCCCGCGAGCTCGGCCGCTGCCCGGAGAGGTTCAGGCGCGAGTACTTGAGGTACGCCTGCTCGTCGACCTCGAAGTAACAATAGATGGGATCGAGGGAGACGATGGACGTGAGGAGCGTCGCCGTCCCGGCGCCGCCGCCGACGATCAGATTGCCCTCGGTCACCAGGTGGCGGCTCACGCGCCCGCCGATCGGCGCCGTGACGCGCGTGAACTCGACCTCGAGCGCCGCCGCGTCGACCGCCGCCCGCGCCGCGGCCGCCGACGCCTCCGACTGCGCGACGGTCGCGCGCCGCGTGTCGGCCTCCTCCTGGGAGATCGCGCGCGACTTCACGAGGAACTCCGCTCGTGCCAGGTCCTTCCGCGCGAGCTCCAGTCGCGCGTCCGCGAGCTGCTGCTCGGCGCGCGCCCGCGCCGCGATCGCCTCGTACGGCCGCGGATCGATCACGAAAAGGAGATCGCCGGCCTTCACGAGGCTGCCGTCCTGGAAGTGGATGGACTGGAGGTATCCGCTGACTCTCGCCCGCACCTCGACGGCGTCGATCGCCTGGAGGCGGCCGGTATACTCGTCCCATTCGACGACGGTCTGCCGGATCGGGTGCGCGACCGTGACCTTGGGAGGCGGGGGCGCGGGCGGCGCTTCCTTTCCACAGCCGCCCGCGGCGGCGAGAGACACGGCCACGACGAGCGCCGTGCCAGCCCACATTTGCCGCCGCGTCCCGGGTCGGTACATCAGTCCGGCGCAGGGTAGCAGAGGGGGCGTTTGAAGCCAGCGGCGGTCGTTGCGGTCAGCTCTCATCGGTGGGTGGGTTCACTTCCAAACGTGTCGGGTGCGGGCGTTCGAAGTGAATCCGCCAGCAATCACTCGACCTGGGTGGGGTGCGCCGGTATCTCGACACCCATGGCGGCCATCGGCGGAAGACGTTCGATCAGCGTCCATGGCGGCGCGGGTGGGCGTGAGGACGAGACTTCCGCGGCGCGGGCTGCCGCCGTCGACGCGGCGGCGGCCGCTGGGTTCGCGATCCTCGCGGCCGGTGGCAGCAGCCTCGACGCGGTCATCGCGGCGGTCGAGCGCCTGGAGGACGATCCGCTCTTCAACGCGGGGGTCGGGAGCGTGCTCACGGAGGACGGGACGGTCGAGCTCGACGCTTCGATCATGAGCGGTGCGGATCTCCGCGCGGGCGCGGTCGCGTGTGTTCGCGGCGTGTGGCATCCGATCGCGCTGGCGCGGGCGGTCATGGACGAGGGGCGCGAGGTGTTTCTGGTGGGTGCGCCCGCCGAGGCGGTCGCGCGGCGACGCGGGCTGCGGGTCGTGGAGCCCGACGCACTCGTGACGCCGGAGGCGCGGCGGCGGTGGCGCGCGCGCGGCGGCGACCCGCGTGGGGAGACCGTCGGCGCGGTTGCCCGAGACGCACATGGGCACGTCGCGGCGGCGACCTCTACCGGCGGGGTCGCGGGGCAGCGGGTCGGACGCGTCGGCGATTCGGCCGTGATCGGCGCCGGGACTTATGCCGACGATACCATCGGCGCCGGCTCGGCGACCGGTCCCGGTGAAGCGATCATCCGCGTCGGGCTCGTGCGCGTGGGCCTCGCGGCGATCGCGGCCGGTGCCGACCCCGCCACCGCCGCCGAGGCGGCGCTCGCGACCCTCGCGACCCGCGTCGGCGCGGCGGCGGGGCTCATCCTCGTCGACGCGGAGGGTCGGCTCGGCGCGGCCCGCACGACCGCCGCGATGCCGACCGCGTCGCGGAGCGACTGAGTCGACCCGCGCGACCGTGGCCAACGAGCCGCGGCGCGACTAGAGTCGCGGGCGATGCCACGCCGTGACGACGATCGTCCCGACCTCACCCTCGCCGGTACGTGGCGCCGCGACGACGACCAGGAGCCGCTCCAACGCTGGGTTCTCCGCACCGGCGGCAACCGTCACGAGATCTGGACCGACGCCGCGACCGCCGAGAAGCTCTTCGCGATGCTCGAATCGCTGCCGAGCGCGCTCGAGCGGCTCGAGCGGGAGCGCGATCGCCTCGACGCCGAGGTCGAGCGCGTCACCGCCTCACGCGACGCGCTCGCGAAGAGCGCCCGCACCGACGGCGCCGCGAGGGCCCGTCCGGTGCTGACGGCCGTCCCTTCGAACAAGGGCGGCGGCGGCTCGCTCGCCGACGTCCCGCTGTCGATGATCGGCACGTTCCGCGCCGACGATCCCCGCATCAAGGCCGCCGCGAAGAAGGACCCGCTCATGGCACTCGCCGTCCAGGTCGCGAAGGCGACGGCGCCCGACGCGACCGAGCTCGACCAGGCTCGCCTGCGAGCGATGGCGACGGCCGCGAGCCGCGGCGACCTCGAGACATTCTGGAGCGCCAGCACCGAGCGCTCGAAGAAGAAGCTCGGCGGCTAGCCGCGCAGCGTGCTGCCCTTCACCGCCGACGGCGACGAGCTCCGCGCGGCAGGCCTCGAGCTCGTCGACCTACGCCCGCAGCACGACCTTGATGCAGTCGTCCTGCTTGTTCGCGAACATCGCATAGGCCTCCGGCGCATCCGTGAGATCCAGGCGGTGCGTGATGATGAAGCTCGGGTCGAGCTCGCCCGCCTCGATCCGGCCGAGCAGCGGCTGGAGGTAGCGGTGGACGTGCGTCTGCCCGGTCTTGATCGTGAGCGACCGGTTCATGACGGCGCCGAACGGAATCTTGTCGACGTAGCCGCCGTAGACCCCGGGCACCGAGATGGTGCCGCCGTTTCGGCACGCGAAGATCGCTTCGTTCAACGCGATGGGCCGGTCGGTCTCGAGCATCATCGCGCTCTTCACCCGATGGTACGCGCCGCTCACCCCCGGCGCGTGCGCCTCGAGGCCGACGGCGTCGATGCAGGCATCCGGTCCGCGCCCGCCGGTCAGCTCCTTCAGCGTCTCGAGCACGTTCTGCTCCCGGAAATCGATCGTGGTCGCGCCCTGCTCCGACGCCATACGCAGTCGTTCCGGCACGTCGTCGATCGCGATCACGCGCGCCGCGCCCATCACGAGCGCGCTCGCGATCGACAGCTGGCCGACCGGCCCGCACCCCCATACCGCGACGACGTCGCCCGGGGTGATGCCGCAGTTCTCCGCGGCCATCCAACCGGTCGGCAGGATGTCGGACAGGAAAAGGACCTGATCGTCGCTCAAGTGGGCCGGGACCTTGATCGGCCCGACGTCGGCGTACGGGACGCGCACGTACTGCGCCTGCCCGCCGGCGTAGCCGCCGAGCAGGTGCGAGTAGCCGAAGATGCCGCAGGGCGAATGGCCCCAGAGCTTCTCCGCCATCCAGGCGTTGGGGTTCGAGTTCTCGCAGAGCGAGTAGCGGCTCGCGGCGCACGAGAGACACCGGCCGCACGCGATCGGGAACGGCACGACGACGCGATCACCGACCTGGAGCCGCCTCACGTTCTGCCCTACCTCGACGACCTCGCCCATGAACTCGTGGCCGAGGACGTCGCCCTTCTCCATCGACGGGATGTACCCGTCGTAGAGGTGGACGTCGGAACCGCAGATGGCCGTCGAGGTCACGCGCACGATGGCGTCGCCCGGATTGAGGATCGTGGGATCCGGCACGTCCTCGAGCCGCACGTCGTACTTGCCGTTCCAGCACACCGCTTTCATGACTGGCTCCCCTGCTCGAGAGGCTCGAGCACCGCGCCGAGGAGACTGCGCGCTCCCCGGGTCTGTCCGACCGTCGTCGGAATCTCTCCCGTTTCGAGGATCTGCTTCAGGCGCCGGAGATCGCCCCGCATGCGCTGCCCAGGATCCGATCCCAGGATCTTCGCAAACGCCGCACCGACCGCGCCGGCGGGCGGCGAGTACGCCATCCGCACCCGCACCTCGGTCCCGCGGCCACCCGGCGCGGGTCGGAACGCGACCTCGCCCTCGTTCGGCACGTCCGCGTCCTCGACCGACCGCCACGCGATCCGCCGATCCGGCTCGTCGCTCACGATCTCGGCGCGCCACTGGAGGGTCGTGCCGAGCGCGCTCGCGCACCACTGTGACCAGCGTTCGTCCACGACCTCGACGGACCGGAGGTGCGGCATGAAGAGCGGCAGGTTCTCGAGCCGGCGCCAGAACGCGTACACGTCCGAGACGCCACGGTTGATCGTGATCACCGCCGGACCCTCGACCGGCTGCGCGCCGGTCGCGCTCTTCCCGTCGGCGTCCGTCGCGGCAGGGGCACTTGCACGCCGGCTCGCGAGCACGTCGAGCGCGGTCACCGCCGCGACGGCGGCCGTCGCCGCGACGAGGCGGCCCCGCTGGGACCCCGCGCGTCCGAAGCTGCCGCCGAGGAAGGCGAGATCCATGAAGTCGCCGGCGACACGCGACCAGAGACCCATCTTCGGATCACGCATGCCGAGAATACCGACCCCGGCGAGCATCTCGCGAACGCCGAACGCGCGGAGCACGCGGTCCATGCGGCCGCCGTCCTTCGGAGCCCCGATCATGTGCGCCACGGTGCGCGGGGCGGTCACCTCGGCGAGTCCCAGACCCAAGCTGAACGCGCCGAGCGCGGTCGCGAGCCGTTGCGTGCCCTCCTGACCCCCGCTGCGGGATTCTTCGTACGCCATATCGTCGACCTCCTCGCGAAGAGAGAATGGATCCGACGCGTCGCATCGATCGTGCCAAGCACGGCGCGTGCATCGACGCCGCGCGGCCGTCGGCGCCGCGCAAGTCTTGCAGGAGTCGATGTAGAAACGCGGCTCGTGGTCCGGGCGAGATCACGCGCTCGGGCGCTCGTTCTTTCTCTCCCCCATAGTCCCGACGGACAATTCCCAGCTTGGCGCGACCGTGGGCGCGGCGCATACCTCTCGTCCGGCTCTTCTTCTTGGAGCGCCGCCCACGCACATCCGATTTCCCGGAGGCCTGACCATGCTCGAGGCACGCATCGTGACCCCTCGCGGCTCGCTCTACTATGCCGGCGAGTCCCAGCCGTACGATCTGGAGACACTCTGGGAGCACGTTCGCGACGTGACTTCCGACGGCGATCCGCAGGACGTTCGGCTGGAGGTCGTCGTCGACGACGACGCCGGTCGCTTCGTCGCAAACTGGATCGACCGCATCGCCGCGAACGGCGTGCAGGTGCGGCTGCTCTACTCGCGTCTGGCGTACGCCTGACGCGGCCCCCTCACGGCGCCCCGGCGGGCTGCCGCATCACGAGCTGCACGAGGTCCGCGACCGAACGCGCGCCGGTCTTGCTCATCGCCTTCGCGCGATAGACCTCGACGGTCCGCGGGCTGATGCCGAGCTCGGCCGCGATGACCTTGTTCGGCTGACCCGCCGCGACTCGGAGCGCCACCTGGTGCTCGCGCTGCGTGAGGCCGGCGAGCCGCGCCACGAGCGAAGCTTCCTCGTCGGATCGCGCCCGGCGCCGCTGCTCCTCGTCGTGGGCGGCGCGCACGCGCTCGAGCAGGGCGTCGTCCGCGAAGGGCTTCTCGAGGAAGTCGAACGCGCCGTGCTTCAGCGCCTGGACCGCGTCCGGCACCTTTGCCTGGCCCGTGAGGAAGATCACGGGAACGGTCCAGCCGCGGTCGGCGAACACTTCGAACAGCTGGAGCCCGTTCAGCCCCGGCATGCTCAGGTCGAGCACGACGCACTCCGCGTCCTCGCCGGGCGCGTACCGCGCGAGAAAGTCCTCGGCGCTGACATACACCTCGACCCCCAGACCGGCGGACTCGAAGAACCACTTCAGGCCGCCGCGCACGGCCGCATCGTCGTCGACCACGTGTACCATCGCTGTCATGACTCACCTCCTGATTTGTCTTCTCGGTGCCGCAGCTTGTCCGCGGCGCGCAAGGCTTCGGCGACGATGATCTCGAGCACGCCTTCGAGATCGGCCGGAGTCAGCGACCGGTTGCGCGACCGCATGATCGCCCCGCGCGCGTAGCTGATGATCGCCGCGAGAGGCTGCTTCAATTCGTGCAAAAGATGCGCGGACTGGCGGGCGATCTCCGCGGCGGCAGGATCGAGCCGCTCGTCGTCGGACCCGTGCGCGTCGTCACCATCGTTCGGTGGGGCCGCGATCAGCGTCCAGTGCAGCTGCTCCGCGCCGTCCTCGGCCCCACGCGCTTCGACGGTCGCCACGACCGGGATGTCGGCGCCGAGCGGCGTGGCGAACTCCAGGGGCCAGTCCTCGATGCGTCCACCGGCCGGCAGCAACGCGAGACGCGCGCGGAACGTCGAGCGTGCGCTCATCGGCACGAACACCACGAGGGGCTTGTCGACCAACATCGGAGCGTCGCGCCGCAAGAGACGGGCGGCCGCCGCGTCCGCATACAGGATGCGGCTCGCCCGGGTGGTTCGAAGTCGGGCCGTGATGTCACGATCGCACTCGTCGCGATCGCGCCGCACCTGTTCGGCGACCGCCATAGGTCGTAGCATGACTGCGCGCGACCTTCGAACGCAAGCACCGTGAGGGCTTGCGCGCGATGGGGCGCCTTGGCCCTCGTTGCCGCAGGGACGGATGATCCATCTCGGCGCAGACGGATTGCGGCTCGCAGCATCGCCGCGGATGATTGGCCGGCAGCGAACCACTGACAATTCCGCAATCTTACGAGGTCGGTCCATTGCCTACGAGGATGACGGCCGCAAGGATGCCCCATGCCGCGCGACGTCGTCGTCATCGGAGGCTCCGCCGGCGCGCTCGAACCGCTCATCGAGGTGCCGGCTCGTCGACGACGTCCTCGAAATGGGAACGAGCCCGCGCCCGCCCCGCCTCCTCCCGAACATCCGTCATGACCATGAGCACGATTCCAAACGCCGTGAGCATTGACCGCGACAGGCCCAGTCGTTAATCGCCGGTCGATGGACCCATGGTGACTCGCCGAACAAGCGGGAAAGCGGTCAGCACTCGTCGCGCGAGGGCGCCGGATCGCCGTCCGAATTCGAAAGCGACGACAACGACGCGCGCGGCGCCCGGCCGGAAACGCTCCCCCGAGGACGCACGGCAGACGACGATCGTCGGCGTCGGAGCGTCCGCCGGCGGGCTGGAAGCCGTCTCCGCGCTCCTGAGGGCGCTGCCCCAGTTTCCCGGCCTCGCGATCGTCCTCGTGCAGCACCTGATGCCCCAACACGAAAGCGCGCTCCCCGCCCTGCTCGCGGCCACGACGAAGCTGCCCGTGGTGCAGGCCGCCGAGGGCATGCGCGTCGAGCCGAACCACGTCTACGTCGTTCCCCCGAACGTCCAGATGGCCATCGCCGACGGCGTGCTGCACCTGATGCCCCGGCCCCGAGACAAGTCGCAGTACGTCCCGATCGATTTCTTCCTGCGCTCGCTCGCCGACTCGGCGCAGGAACGCGCGATCGGCGTGATCCTGTCGGGGACCGCCTCCGACGGCGCGGTCGGCGTCCGCGACATCAAAACCGTGGGCGGCATCACGCTCGCGCAGGATCCGGCCAGCGCCAAGTACGACGGCATGCCGCGCGCCGCGATCGCGACCGGGATGGTCGACCTCGTGCTGCCCCCGGATCGACTCGCCGCGGAGCTGGTCGAGATCGCGCGTCATCCCTATCTCCGGCGACCACCGCTCGCGCCGATCGAAAAGCCCGGCGACGAGCAGGACGCGTCGCCACTCCTCCGCGACGAGCAGCTCGAACGCATCTTCACCATGCTCCGCACATCGAGCGGGATCGACTTCCGCCATTACAAGCTCCCGACGATCGAGCGGCGGCTGCAGCGTCGGATGGTGCTCCAGAAGCTCACGAACATCGACCAGTACTTGCAGTACCTCCAGGACCATCCGGGGGAGGTCCAGGCGCTGCACCAGGATCTCCTGATCCACGTCACCCGTTTCTTCCGTGAGCCCGACTCCTTCACCGCGCTCGCGGAGCGGATCTTTCCCGACATCATCGACCAACACACTGGCGACAACCCGATCCGGGTGTGGGTCGCGGGCTGCTCGTCGGGCGAGGAGGCGTATTCGGTCGCGATGACGCTCCTCGAGACTCTCGGGGATCGCGTGGACTCCGCTCCGATCCAGGTGTTCGCGACCGACGTCAGCGACCACGCGGTCGAGCACGCGCGCAACGGCACGTATCCCGAGAGCATCGCCGTGGACGTCTCGCCGGAGCGCCTGCGGCGTTTCTTCACCAAGGTCGAGGGCGGCTATCGCGTCACGAAGACCCTGCGCGACATCTGCATCTTCGCGCGCCAGGACCTCACGCGGGACCCGCCCTTCTCGAAGCTCGACCTGGTCGTCTGCCGGAACGTCCTCGTCTACATGACGTCCGCGCTCCAGAATCGGCTGCTCACGATCTTTCACTACGCGCTGAAACCGAACGGCTACCTGATGCTCGGGCACGCCGAAACGATCGACAGCATGTCGGGGCTCTTCGCGATCGAGGAGAACCAGCACCGGATCTACAGGAAGGAGTCGACCGACACGACGCTCCCGGCGATGAGCTTCCACGCCGAGCGTGTGCCCTCGGTCACGCCACCCCGCAAACGCATCGAGGGCACCGCCGACCACTCCGCCCAGCACGAGGCCGACCGCATCGCCCTCGAGCGCTACGCGCCCCCCGGCGTGATCGTCGACGAGGATCTCCAGATCGTCCAGTTCCGCGGCCAGACCGGGCTCTTCTTGGAGCCGGCGCCGGGCGATCCGAGCATGAGCCTCCTCAAGATGGCGCGCGAGGGGCTGCTGCACGGCGTCCGAGCCGCGTTCCACGCCGCGCGGAGGAGCGGCGGCGCGGTGCGCAAGGACGGGCTCAAGGTCAAGCAGAACGGCAGCTGGTGCGACGTCGGCGTCGAGGTGATTCCCCTCGGGACGAGCGGCCGCAATCATTTCCTGATCCTCTTCCACACCGGACGCCAGCAGAAGGACGCCGAGGCGCCGACCGCGCGGCCGGCCAAGGGCGCGAAGCGCGACGACGAGCGACTCCAGCGTCTCGAAGCAGAGCTCGCGGCGAGCCGCGAGTATCTCCACTCGATCATCCAGGAGGTCGAAGCGGCGAACGATGAGCTCCAGTCCGCGAACGAGGAGATCCTCTCGAGCAACGAGGAGCTCCAGTCGACCAACGAGGAGCTCGATACCGCCAAGGAAGAGCTCCAGTCGACCATTGAGGAGCTCAATACGCTGAACGAGGAGCTGCACGGCCGCAACGCCGAGCTCAGCCGCGCCAACAGCGACCTCGTGAACCTCCTCGGCAGCATTCAGATCGCGATCGTGATCGTCGCGAGCGACCTGCGCATTCGCCGCTTCACGCCGATGGCCGAGCGGGTCCTGAACCTGATCGCGAGCGACGTCGGCCGTCCCATCGGCCACATCAAGCCCAACATCGACTGTCCCGACCTCGAACAGCTCATCACGCTCGCCATCGACACCGTCGTGCCCCAGGAGCGCGAGGTGCGGGATGGCGAGGGCAATGTGTTCTCGCTGCGGATCCGCCCCTACAAGAACGTCGAGAACCGGATCGACGGCGCGGTGCTCGCGCTCTTCGACGTCCAGCCCCAGCCTTCCGAGGGCGTACGCCAGCGGCGCGACATCGATCTCCTCCTCCAGGGTGTTCCGGTTCCACTGTTGCTTCTCGATCAGGACCTCCACATCCGAGAGGCGAACGAGGCGTTCTGCCGGTTGTTCGGATACCGGCGCGACGCGATCGCCGGCCGCGACCTTTTCGAGGTCGGCAAGAATGCCTGGGCGACCCCGAAGCTTCGCGCGCACCTCGCGACCGCGCAGCACGACGGCGGCGGCAGCCTCGCCATTCGCCATCGCTTCCCGCGCATGGGTGACACGCAGCTCTGGGTCGGCGCCCGGCGGGTCGACGGCCTCATCGATCAGGGGGCGGCCGTCCTCGTGACGCTCCTCGACGGCGCCCCTCCGGGCGAAGAGTGACGGCGATGGCGCGCAAGCGAGCGGTCCAGACGCCGGGCGCCGCGCCCGCACCAGCCCGCCCCGACGATCGCGTCTCGGACGAGGCGACCTGTCGACGCCTGCGCGCCGAGTTGCGCCTGCGGCGCGAGGAGCTCGCGGCCCGACGCGAGCTCCTCGTCCGGCAAGCGCAGCGGGACCGCAGCTTCACGCCGGTCGAGTACGAATCCATCTTCGACCTCGAGCCGACGCCGTGCCTCGTGCTCGACGCGAACGGGTTCGTCCACCGCAGCAACCGCGCCGCCGCGCAGCTCTTGGGGCTCGAGCACACCCGTCGCCGCACGACTCCCTTGATGGTCTTCGTCGGCGAATCGGATCGGCGCACGTTTCTCGACCACATGCGGCGATGCCGGCGGTCGAGCGAGACCGTGCGGACGGACGTCACGGTGCGCGCGCGGCACGAAGGGGAGATTCCCGTCGAGCTCCGTAGCCACGCGCTCGAGCGAGCGTCCGGAGAGCGGGAGCTCTACCATACGGCCATCATCGACCTCCGTGAGCGCCGGCGCGCCGAGCGCGAACGGGTCCTCGCCCGCAAGCAGAGGCTGCGCCTCGAGCACGAGCGCCGGAGCATCCATGCGGCGAGCGCCGCCAAAGACCGGTTTCTCGCCATCCTGAGCCACGAGCTGCGAACACCGCTCACACCCGTGCTCCTCGCGACCTCGTCGTGGAAGGACGACCCCACGCTTCCGCCGTCGCTCCGCGACGCGCTTGCCATGATGCATCGGAACGTGAGCCTCGAAGCCCGCCTGATCGACGACCTCCTCGACCTCACCCGCGTCACGAACGGCAAGATGACGCTGCAACCCGCGGTCGTGGATCCGGCGGCCTTGATCACCGAGGTCATCGCGTCGCTCGGGCCCGAGGCCGAGGAGGCACGACTCCGCATCGACCTCGACCTCGCCGCGCAGCGCCACGTCTGCGGCGATCCGCTGCGCTTTCGTCAGATCGTCGCGAATCTCCTCCGGAACGCGATCCGCTTCACGCCCGCGGGTGGATGCGTCACCGTCGAGACGCGCGACGTCGACGAGCACCGACTGGCGCTCGCGGTGACGGACACCGGCATCGGTTTCGACGCCGCCGACGCGACGAACATCTTCGAGCCCTTCGCGCAGTCCGAGGGGGGAGCCGGACGCGGCGGCCTCGGGCTCGGCCTCGCGATCACCAAGGGCCTCGTCGAGGCGCACGGCGGTACGGTTCAGGCGTTCAGCGACGGACCGGATCGTGGCGCGCGCTTCGTCGTCACCTTGCCGTCGACGCGGGCCACTGCCGCCTCCTGCGACGATGTCGCGCCCCCGCCCACGCCCGCTCCGTCCGCCGAGCTGCACATCCTGCTCGTCGAGGATCACGTCGACACCAGCGCGGCCCTCGCCTACGTGCTCGAGCAGGAGGGCTACACCGTGCGCTGCGCGCACTCGGTGGCGCAGGCGCTCGAGACGGCCGCGGCAGAGGACGTCGACGTGCTCGTCAGCGACCTCGGACTTCCCGACGGCAGCGGTCTCGATCTGATGCGCGCGATCAGGGCGCGGAAATCCATGCGCGGCATCGCACTCACCGGATACGGCCGGCGGGAGGACTTGGCGGACACACGCGCCGCCGGATTCGATCGCCACCTCACGAAGCCCGTCGACCCGCCCACGCTGATCGCCGCGATCGAGAGTCTGCGAGACGACGCCGCGTAGCGTTCGCGCGGTCGTACGTCGACTCCCCGAAATTGCGCGTCGCGCGCATGGTGCGCGACGTCCGTCGCACCGCCGAAGGTCGATCTCGTTTTCGAATGCGAGCGTTGCGGTCGAACGACGCTGCAAGGGCGTCTGCCCTCCTGACGCCGTGACTTTGTACAAAGCGCCGGGGCGCGCCTGCCCCCGGCGCACGCGCACCATGGCTTCGGGCGACCGGTCGACGCGCTCCTCGCGAACGCCGGGCGCGGCCTCGGCCGCGGG
>DAIQBH010000041.1:17871-30702 GCA_036781285.1 Thermodesulfobacteriota bacterium
CGGGCGACCGGTCGACGCGCTCCTCGCGAACGCCGGGCGCGGCCTCGGCCGCGGGTTCCTCGACCAGGACTTCGCCGACGTCGCGCGCGTGATCCACACCAACGTGACGGGAACGCTCGATCTCATTCAACGCGTCGGGCGCGACATGCGAGCGCGCCGGAGCGGGCGCATCCTCATCACGGGGTCGATCGCCGGCTTCATGCCCGGCACGTACCAGGCCGCCTACAACGGCACGAAAGCGTTCCTGGACTCGTTCTCGTTCGCACTCCGCCACGAGGTCTCGAACGACGGCATCACGGTCACCTGCCTCATGCCCGGCGCCACCGAGACGGACTTCTTCGCCCGCGCCGACATGCTCGACACGCCGGTCGGCCAGGGCGAGAAGGACGACGCCGCGGACGTCGCACGCCAAGGCTTCGACGCCATGATGCGCGGCGACGGCCAGGTCGTCACCGGCTGGCAGAACAAGCTGCAAGCCGCCATCGCCCACATCACCCCCTCCGACATCCTCGCCGAGATGCACCGCCGACAAGCCCAACCGATCTCCGACGCGCGCTGACGACTGCGGAAGCGGCGCACCGACGGGCTCCTGAGCGCGCGGAGTATGGGGACGACGGACGGTCGAACGTACGACGACCCGCGGCCGCGAGAAGACGACCTTCCGGCGGACGAGTCACCGCCGGGAATCACACTGAGACACCACCCGTGACGCTCGTGCGTTGACGCACGCAAGCCGCGGCAGTATGGCGGCCTCGTCTCGTCCGAGCCCAAGCGCCGGCTGTGTCGCCGGTCCAACGAGGGAGGGTGCGCCATGGCATCACGATTGGCTGCGGAGCTTCTCGGTACGTTCTGGCTCGTTCTCGGTGGCTGCGGCAGCGCCGTTCTCGCGGCGGCGTTTCCCGACGTCGGCATCGGGCTCCTCGGCGTGTCGCTCGCCTTCGGGCTCACCGTCTTGACCGGCGCCTACGCGCTCGGCCCGATCTCGGGCGGCCACTTCAATCCCGCCGTCTCCCTCGGACTCTGGGCGGGCGGCCGCTTCCCGGCCTCGCGGCTCGGGCCGTACGTCGCGGCGCAGGTCGCGGGCGCGATCCTCGGCGCCGCGACGCTCTACGACATCGCGAGCGGCAACGCCGACTTCTCGCTCGCGGCCGGCTTCGCCTCGAACGGCTACGGCGCCCACTCCCCGGGGGGCTACACGCTCGCCGCGGCCGTCGTGACCGAGTTCGTGATGACGTTCATGTTCCTCGTCATCATCCTCGGCGCGACGCACACCCGCGCGCCCGTCGGCTTCGCCGGCCTCGCAATCGGGCTCGGCCTCACGCTGATCCACCTCATCAGCATCCCCGTCACCAATACGTCGGTGAACCCGGCGCGCTCCACCGGCCCCGCGCTCTTCGTCGGCGGCTGGGCGCTCCAGCAGCTCTGGCTCTTCTGGGTGGCACCGATCGCGGGCGCGATCGCCGCCGGCTTCACCTATCGTGCGTTCCTCGAGAACCCGCCCGCCGATCCGCCGATCGTCGGCGATCCGCGCTGACCGCGGCGTCGCGGTGCTCGCGCGCCGTCACTCCGGAACGCGCCGTTCCGGAAACGCGCGCGCGAGCACGCTCCGCGCGGCGAAGTAGCCGCACATGCCGTGCACGCCGCCGCCCGGCGGCGTCGAAGACGAGCACAGGAACACGTTCGGCGCCGGCGTGGCGTAGGGGTCGAGGCTGACGACCGGGCGCGTGAAGAGCTGGCCGAGATCCGCCGCGCCGCCGTTGATGTCGCCGCCGACGTAGTTCGCGTTGTACGCCTCGAGGGCCGCCGGCCCGCTCGCGGCGCGCGCGATCACCGCGTCGCGGAAGCCGGGGGCGAACCGTTCCACCTGCCGCTCGATCGCGGCGCTCGCGTCCCGCGTCCACCCGTGCGGCACGTGACAGTAGGCCCACCCGACGTGCATCCCCTCGGGCGCCCGCGAACGATCGAAGAGGCTCGGCTGCACGAAGAGCACGAACGGCGGCGTCCCGACGGCGCCCGCGTGCACCACGCCTTCGGCCGCCGTGATCTCGGGGAGGTCGCCCGCGAGATGCACGGTCGCGGCGCGGGCACAGGCCGCGTTCGCCCACGGCACGGGACCGCGCAGCGCCCAATCCATCTTGTAGACGCCGGGACCGTAGCGAAACCGGAGGAGACGGCGGCGATACCCGTCGGGCAGCAGCGACCCCATGATCGCCACGAGCTGGCGCGGTGTGACGTCGAAGACATAGGCCCGCGCCGGCGGGAGATCGTCGGCGCAGCCGACGAGGCGGTCGCACGCGACCTCGCCGCCGGCCTCGCGCAGGCACGCGACGAGCGCCTCCGCGATCGCCCGCGAACCGCCGCGCGCGATCGGCCATCCGACCGCGTGCCCGGCGCTCGCGAGGACGAGCCCGAAGGACGCCGTCGCGAGGCCGTCGAGCGGCAGCATCGCGTGCGCCGCGATCCCGCCGAGCAGCGCTCCCGTCCGCGCGTCGGCGAAACGCCGCGCGAGGCCCCGCATCGACCGCATCCCGGCGACCCCGAAGCGGGCGAGGAGCAGCGGCGCGTCCGGCCAGCGCGGCGGCCCGAGGATCATCGCCATCAACTCGTCGAAACGCTCGACGAACGGCGTCATCAGATCGAGATAGACCGGTCCGTCGGGGCCCAGCTGGAGCGCCGTCGCCTCGACCGATCGCTCGAGGGTGACGGCGCTCCCGTCCGCGAGGACGTGCGCGAGCGGCGCCGGCGGGTGGATCCATTCGAGGCCGTAGCGCTCGAGCCCGAGCGTCCGGAAGAAGGGCGACGCCAACCCCAGCGGGTGCACGGTCGAGCAGACGTCGTGCACGAACCCCGGCTGCGTCCGCGCCTCCGAGCGCATGCCGCCCCCGGGGGTCGATCGCGCCTCGAGCACGAGCGTCGCGAGCCCGGCCCGCGCGAGCACGATCGCCGCCGCGAGACCGTTCGGTCCCGATCCGACGACGACCACGTCGTGGCGCTCCGCCCCCGACCGCGCCGGCGCGCTCACCGGGTCGGCACGGCGAGCAGGCCCACGAGGCGTCCCGCCACCCACGCGATCAGCGTCGCCGTCGCGACCCGCGGCCCGCGCGTCCCGTGCGCGTGCTGCGGATCGCGCGGATCGGGCTCGTAGAGGTTGCCCTCCGTCGCGGGCTCGCGGACGTGATCGAAATGCCAGTTCCGGAGCATGTCGAGGATCAACCGATCGACCGTCCGCGGCATGAGCCAATGCCACGCGAGCCCGAGCACGGCGACTCCGGGCACGTGCCGCTCGCGCACCGGATGCTCCGCCATGGCGACGAGCGCCCGCGCGACTTTCTCCGGCGACTGGATCGGCGGCATCGGATGCGCACCCCGCCCCACGCGATTGGCCCCGCTCTCGAAGTGCGGCGTGTCCATCGCGTAGGGCAGGAGCGAGCAGACGTGAATGTCGGGCTGATCGGCGAGCTCGGCGCGGAGCGCCTCCGTCAGGCCGCGGAGCGCGAACTTGCTGATCACGTACGAGGGCACGAACGGCTGCCCGACCTTTCCCAGAATCGACCCGACGTTGATCATCGTTCCGCGCCGCTGGCGCCGGAACACCGGCACGACCGCGCGCGCCGCGTGCATCGGGCCGAAGACGTTGGTCTCGAGCACGCGCCGATGTTCTTCGAAGGGCGCCGCTTCGAGCGCCGCGAACAGCGTGACGCCCGCGTTGTTGACCCAGACGTCGATCCGCCCGAAGCGCGCGAGGGTGACGTCGACCAGGGCCCGGACGTCGTCCTCCCGGGTGACGTCCGTCACGACGACCACGGCCTCGCCGCCCTCGTTCCGGCAACGACGAGCCGTGTCCTCGAGCGCGTACTGCCGGCGCGCCGCGAGGACGAGACGCGCGCCGCGCGCCGCGAACAGGAACGCCGCCGCGCGCCCGAGCCCGCTCGAGGAGCCGGTCACGACTACCACCGCGTCGCGCAACCGCGTCATGTACCCGCCATAGCCGCCACGGCTACGCGGCGAGTCCGGTGCGAGCGCCTACGCGGAACACCGGAACGTGCGCCGCGCCCGCTCACAGTCCGGCGCCCGAGCCCGGGCCGCTCATCACGCGGTCACCGTCGGGACGGCGCGGGAGGCGGGCGTTCCCCGACTCGGTCGCACCGGATTCGTCCTTCGGGCCCTGGAACCCGGCGTTCGGATCCTCCATCGCGCCCGGAATGCTCGTCGCTGCCCGGCCCGGGCTCCGCACGGGATTCGGCGCGTTCGGGTCGTTCCGGGCTGGTCCCGCCTGGGGTCCCTGTCCGGTGCGGTCGCCTTCGGCGAACGCCGACGGCGTGAGCGCGGCGGTCGTCGCGAGCGCGGCCGCGAGAGCGGCAGCGCTCAATGTCAGTCGGCTGGTCAGCATGAGCTCCTCCTCGACCGCGAGCAGTCCATGTTCCGTGCCACCGACTTCTCCCGCATCCCGGGAGGCCGTGCTGTGCGCGAGCGCGGCTTTCTACAACTTGCGCCTCAGCCGTCGCGGACGACGCCGATCGCGTCCATCAGTCGCCGGGTTTCGAGCGTCAGCTGCTTTTCCTCGAACACCTGCTTCCAGGTGTCGGCGGTCTTCGCCTCGATCCGATCGTGGTGGTGGAAGTTCGGATCGCCGAGGCTCGTGTTCATCACCTTCCGCGCGCCGCAGGCTTCGAGCATCTTCGGCTGCACCGGCACGCCGAGCGCCGCGCAGAGCCGCGTCACGACGGGCTCGGGATCGCGGACGAGGTGCTCGAACTTGATGATGATCTTCTGATCGTCCGGCACGGTCGCGAAGAACTCGCGGATGATCGTCTGCTGGAGGACCCACTTCACCTCGCGGCCGCGCGCCACCGGCAGCATGCCGTTCGCCGTCCGCACGACCTTGTCGACGACGAAGTCCTGCACGTGCCGGCCGATGCCCTTCAGGTCCTTGGTGTGGCGCTCGCGAAACTTGAGCCGCACGTGCGACTCGATCACGCCGAGCGGATGGCGGATCAGCCAGATGTAGAACGGCTTCAGCGGACGCGACCTGCGGAGCGTGTCGCCGTCGTTGGCGTAGGCCGGCGTCTTGTCGAGCAGGAACTGGTCGGGCCGCAGGAAACCGAACAGCCAGCGATAGACGTCGAGGATGTCCTTCCCGTCGCAGGCGGCGTCGATCTCGGCCTCGGTCTTCGGCTGGCCGATGAGGTCGAAGTACTCCGTCACGCTCTCGATGGCGACGCCCTTCTGCTGCTTGAAGGCCCGATAGTCAGGGTACCGCAGCAGGAACATCTCCTGCGGCGCCACGATCCGGTCGTTCGCGCCCAGGACCACGCGCGTGAGGGTCGAGCCGGAGCGCTCGGAGCTGAGGATCAGTATGAGGCGTCGTTCGTCGGAGCCGGATGCCATGCCGTGTCCTATCGTCCTTGGGGGAGTCGAGCCCACCGAATCTAGCCGGTGACTCCCCGACCGGCAACGCCGAGAAGGGGCTTCGACACCTCGAAGTCCGCGGCCACCCGCACGGTCGCGTGATTCCGCATGCCAAGGGTCAGACCGACGGGTCAGCTCCCGAGCGCCATGACCCGCTCGATCATCCAACTGAAGGCGATCGTGCCCATCACGTAGGCCGGGACCCAACGCACCCAGGCTCGGCGGCGCAACAGCGGGCGCACCATCGCGGCGCCGACCGCGAGCACCAGCACGATCGCGAGCTGGCCGAGCTCGACGCCGACGTTGAACGCGACGAGTGCCAGCGGGATCTGATCCGCCGGTACGCCCGTCTCGGCGAGCGCGCCCGCGAAGCCGAGGCCGTGCAGCAACCCGAACCCGAACGCCACGGCCCACGGGTAGCGGCCGGTGAGCGTCGGATCGGCGCCGGCGGGCCGCACGAGCTCGCGCGCGAGGAGCACGATGCTCGCGGCGATCAGCGCCTCGATGGGCGCGGCGGGCACCGTGACGAGGCCGAGCACGGCGGCGGCGAGCGTCAGGCTGTGCGCCACGGTGAACGCGCTGACGGTCGCGACGAGCGCGCGCGTGGTCCCGACCAGGAGGAACAGACCGATCACGAAGAGCACGTGGTCGTAGCCACGCAGGATGTGCTCGACGCCGAGCGCGACGTAGCGTGACGCGACGGTCCGCGACGGGGCGCCGAGGCCGACGATGCCCTCCCCGCCTTCCGGCACGACGAAATCCTCGCTGTCCGGACGGAGTACGCCGCTCGCGGCGTGACCGTCGTTCCAGCCGATCCGCACGATCGCGTCGACCCGGCTCCCGAGGATGCCGGGCACCGTGATCGTCTCGCCGCGGAGCCTGCCGCTCCCGCAGTCGACGCGGAACGCGGTCCACTCGTCGCTCGCGCCCAGCTCCGCGACCTTGCGGCATCCCTCGGGCAGGTGCGGCACGAGCGGCGGGGCGCCCGGCATCACGGCGCCGGATTCCTTTCCGGGCGGTCGCCAGACGACGTCGAAGACGCCGAGGTCGCGTTCGCGGAGATCGAGGAGCGCGGGTTCGAACGAATGGGCCGCAACCGATGCCGCCCACGCGAGTACGGCGACGAGCGCCGCTCCCGCGGCCATGGCCGGCCGACGAACGCGACCCCCTCCGCTCACGGTACCGCCTCGATGCGCACGTCGTATCGGGCCCGCAGTTGCGCGAGTGCCTTCGCGGCGCTCGCCGCCCGCTGCTCCTCCTCCCAGTCGCGCTCGAGCTCGCGCCGCACCTCGGCGACGGTCGCCCGCCGCCCGCCGCTCCGCTCGCTCACCCGCACGAGGTGGAGGCCGAAGCTCGACGGGATCGGCCCGGCCCATTCGTCCGGCGGCAACGCCACGACCGCGCGCGCGAACGCCGGACCGAAGACGCCGCCGAGCTCGGCCTCCGACTGGGCGCGGAAGATCCGGCCACGGAGGAACGGCTCGCCGAGCCGCGCCGGATCCTCGCCGGCCGCGATGCGCTCACGCAGCTCCATCGCAACCGCTGGCCCGTCGTCCGGATGGAGGTTCGAGCTCACGAAGACATGCTCGAGCGTCAGCCGGCCCGCGATCATGTAGCGGTCGGCGTGGCGCGCGAGCACGGCCTCGAGGTCGGCGTCGGTCGGCGCCGGGTGCGGCTCGAGGCCCTGGTTCACGAACTCCATCTTCTGCACGAGCCGGCGGCGCACGATGATGTCGCCGCGGTCGAGCCCGAGTGCCAGCGCCTCGCGCAGCATGACCTCCGTGTCGACGTAGCGCTCGACGAGCGCGTGCAGCTCCTCCGCCGTCGGAAGCCGGCCGTGGCGACGGAGATGCTCCTGCTGGAATCCGCGCTGGACGGCCGCCGTCACGACGATCGCGTCGGCCGACGCCGGCGGGGCGACCGCCTGGTGCCACGCGAAGAGCGCGGCCCCGAGCAACGCGAAGTGGACGAGCGGCTCGCGCGCGCAGTGGACGAGCCGCTCGAGAACGACCCGCCCGAGCGTGCTCAATGCCAGACGCCGCCCCTCACGCGCCCGGCCGGTACCAGATCGGCGACGACCACGCGCGCTCCTGGACGGTCTTCTTCACGTCGGGATCGGTACACGAGGCGGGCCGATCCATCGGCGCCAGCGCGTTGCACGTGATCGTGCTCCAGCGGCACGTCGGGTTCTCGAGGACGCGCACGTAATAGAAGGCCGCCGCTGCGGGGTCGAAGCTCGGGTCCGTCCAGACGGTGCAGAGCTCGTCCTCGCCGGGACCGGTCGCGACGCAGGTATCGGTGTCGACCGTCGCGCCGTTGTCGGGATCGCCGGCGACGTCGAACACCTCCTGGTGTGACTGCCCGGCCTCGATCCATCCCTTCACGACCTGCACGCGCTGGAGCTGCGTCCCGGGGCGCGCCATCGTACCGGGGTCGCGTTGCGCGGAGACGAGGAACGACGGCGCGGCGGCGGTTCGTGGGTCCAGCACGCTCCCCATCGGAACGCCGGTCGCGTACGCGTCGCTGATCATGTCGGGGTCGGTGCAGAGACCGGGATCGAGGCCCCAGCCGCCGAAGAAGCGCACCGCGATCCGCGGCCCGCTCGTGCCGTACACCTCGCGGCGGCGGAGCGCGTCGAAGATGCTCGGCCGCGAGTTCTCCTCGGCCCATACGCCGACGATGCCGCCGGGGCTGAACTGGATCCCGCCGGGCGTGAGCACGCCGTTCCCGAGCTGCTTCGCCGGGGTGTCGTCGTCGGTGCCGCGCTGGCCGATGAAGTCGCGCTCGTCGACGGCGCCGGGCGTGCCGTTGTGCGTGTCGGTGCTCGCGATGACGCCGAGACGGTACGGGTTGACGCCGAGCCGCTCGTCCTCTTTCAGGCCCGTCAGCAGGACGCCGCGCACGAAGTCGTTCCGCGAGAAGCAGCCGAAGCGCGACACGCCGCCGCCGCCCGTGCCGTCGCCGCAATCGATGAACGTGCGCGGGTCCTTCTCGAACTCGCACTGCTCGTCGGATGCGCCGATCACGCCGGAGAGGCCGTTCATGCACTCCGAGTCGCCCTTGTGCTGGTAGATCTCGACCAGCGGCTCGATGGCGGCGCGGTTCGCCGCCTGCACGCGCTGCGCCGCGATCGAGCCCGCACCGGGATACTCGACCGCGAACATGTTGCCGTTGCTCTCGTTCGGGTTGTGCGGGATCACGAGCACGTCGCACCCCGTCTCGGCGTCGAGACAGCCGGCTGCGAGCTGGCTCCAGAGTCCCTGCGGATGCGTCTCCTCGAAGCACGTCGTCGGATACGGCACGCGCTCGTTCCGGAAGATCACGTTGCGGTGCTGGTTACTCGTGCCGAGCGCGCTCGTGTACTCGTAGCCGACGAAGCTCGTGAAGGTGCAGGCCGACGTGCGGTCGTACGCGTCCTCCGCGGCGTCCTGCACGCGCTGCCACACCGCCGTGCCCTGGAGCGCGCACTCCTGGCCGTTCGGAGCGCAGACGTCGGTGAAGCGGGTCGGATCGGGGGCCGCGAGCCGGATGCCGAAGATACGGACGGCGTTGTAGACCTCGCCACGATAGGTCGAGCAGTTCGCCGAATCGTAATTGGGCGAGCCCGGCGTCGTGCACTCCTCGACCTCGCCGAGGTACTCCGAGTGGTCGGTGACCGCGGCGAAGTCGAGCGGACGCTCGAGCTGGATCACCTGGGTGCCCTCGCCGTTGATGTCGAGCGGCGGCAGCGCGACGGGCGCCCCTTTGGCGAAGTCGTACGCCTCGGCGGGCGTCGTCTGCACGTCGAACGCTTGCGCGTCGAACGAGAGCGCCGTGTGCACGTGCAGGTCGCCGAAGTAGAGATTGCGGAGCGGATTGTTGCCGGCGCAGGCGGCGCGCGTCTCCTCGTAGGGACGGAGGACCGTCGAGCTCGACGCCTTGATGTCGCGCGCGACCGCCCCGCCCTGGATGCGGCCCCGGTTCAGCTTGAGCTTTGCCTCGGGCGCGCAGAGCCCGGCGAGCAGCCGCGACTCGCGGTCGAGCGTGACGGTCTTCCCGGCCACGAACACCTGCGCGTCGAGCGGGGCCGCCAGGCCGTCGGCCGGGGCGAGACGCGACTGCACGCCGAGCTTCAGGTTTCCCACGACGTGCACCTGCGTGTCGTCGCGGAACAGCACCGAGCCGTGCCGGCCGACGCGGAGGCTACAGAAGACGTAGCTGCCGCCGTTCAGCTCGAGCGTCGCCGGCGCGCCCGAGCTCTTCAGCTGGACGTCGCCGTAGACGCCAGGCGGTAGCACGGTGCGCCCGCTCTTCACGACGAGCTTCGCGGCGGTGTCGCAGGCCGGAAAGACGGCCGGGTAGCCGCACGCGACCGGGACGTCCGCGATCAGCGGCGACGGCACGGTGCCGCTCGTCGGGCAGCCCGGGCCCGAGCCCGAGAGCGTGTTCACGAAGAGCGCGCCGCACTGGGCGTTCGGATCGAGGGTCGCGGTTGCCGCGGCGATCTCCGCCGCCGCCTGGAGGGAGCCCTTGCCGGTGAACGTTCCCGCGTTCACGCCGAGCGCGCCGTCGCCGGCGCGGAGGTTCCGCGTGAACATGCGCTCGCGGGCGAAGAGCGCGTATCCGTCGAGGGTCGACGGGGGGCTCGCGGCCCACGCGCACGGCGCGAGCACGAGCAAGGCGGTGGTGAGGCACAGCTGAACGGGGCGCAGTACGGGCATGGGGGCTCCTCGACGGCAGGTGTCGGCCGGGGAGCCTTAGCACAGGGGCCGCGTCCGTGTCAGCGATTTCGCGCAGTCAGGACGGGCGGCGGTTCATGACGCAGGGCGCCGCCGGAGGTCGCGGCGCGAGCCTCCGGCGCGCCGGCGGTTCACTCTTCTTCCTCTTCCTCGTCGTCCTCGTCCATGTCCTCCTCGTCGTCCTCCTCCTCGAGCTCGGCTTCTTCGAGCTCCGGGTCCTGCCGATACTCTTCGCGAGCGGGTTTTCGTTGCGACTGTCCAGGCATGGTTTGATCCTCCTGCGCGGGCGTTCGCCCGGGCGAACGTCACGGGAGCAAGACACATGCCTCGACGGGACCGCGGCCCAAAGGTGGGCCGGGCTGCGTTTTAGGACGAGCGATCGTTCGCCGCTCGTGTAAATCGAGCCGGCAATTCGTACGCCGATGTCTTCCGAACGGCACGGCGCTCGGGGGACAGCGACTCGCAGGGCGTGCACAGGATCTCGGGCGACGCGTCGGCATCGAGCGGCGAGATCATGAGGAGGCGGTTACAGCGCTCGCAGCGAACGGCAGGCATGGCGACCAATCTCGTCGCACGCATCGTCGAATGCAATTCGGGAATGTACGAAAGGCCGCGGCAGAACGGCGCAGACGACGCGATCGCCACGTCGTCTGCGCCACGTTGGGTCAGGAAGTCTTCTTCTGCTGGTGCGCACCCTGCGCGCCGCTGCTCGTGCCGCTCGTCCCGGGAATGCCCGCCGTGCCGGTCGCGCCCGTCGGAGTACCCGACGTCTCCCCGTAGGCGCTCGACACGGTGCTCCGCCGTTCGACGCGCAACCGATTGGTCACCTCGCGCACGCCCGACACCTCCTCCGCGATGTCTTCCGCGCGGCGCTTCGCGTCCTTCGAGTCGACGGTCCCTTCGAGCGTCACCTCCCCCGACTTCACGTCGACGGTGAGGTTCGACGCGTCCAGATGCGCCTCGTCCATGAGCCGATCGCAGACGTCTTCCCGGATGCGATCGTCGGACCGCGTGTAGCCCTTCGGTCCGCGGCCGCCGAAGAGCCCTTCGACGCCGCGGCGAAAACGCGCGCCGAAACTCTCGCCGGTATCACCGGATTCCTGGTAGTCCTGATCGCCGCCGCCGTAGACGTACCCGCGCGCCCGCGCGTGCCCGCGACCGCCCTGCGAGCCTCCGTAGCCCGAGCGTCCGCGCTCAGCCTGCGACCACCCGCCGCCCGACTGGCCTTCGGAACCGCCGTACCCGGACCCGCCGCCGTACCGGCCCGATTGCGACTCGCCCTGCCACCCGCGCGCCCCGCTCTCGCCGCCGTAGCGTTGACGCCGGTAACCCGACTCCGCGCCCGAGCGGCTCTCGTCGCCATAACCCCAGTCGCCGCCGTATCCGCCGCCGCCCCCGCCGTATCCGCCGATGCCGGCGGCGCCGCGACCGCCAAAGCCGCGCTCACCGTAGCCGCGCTCGCCGGATTCGTAGTCGTCCCCTCGCCTCTCCGACCACTCCGACCCGCCGCCGTACTCGCCGCGACCCCCGAAGCTCTCGCCACCGTAGTCGCGCTCGGCCTCGCTCCATCCGCGGCCGGCGCCGCCGGTCACGCGCTCGCGACCGTACTCCTCGTCGCGCCTCGTCCAGCGGTCGTCTTCTTCGCGTCCGCCGATGCGCGACGGCAACTGCTCCTCTTCGAACGGAGACCGGCTGCGCATGCGCTGGGGCTCGGAGCGGCCGCCCGTGCCTCGTTGCTCTCGTCGATACCGATTCTGGTCTTCGTGATACCCGCGATTCGCCATGCTGGGTTCCTCCTTGGATGGTCGCGCGACGAACGTTGCGTGCGCGTACGATCGAAGGCAGCAACGGCGGTGCCAGGCTCACGGGGCGCGGCGCGCGAACATCACGCTCGCCTCGTCCGCTTTTGTAGAAATCCGGTGGCGATTCGCAGCGAGCGAATGCGTACGTCGGGAATGCTCCGGACGCGCGTGGTCGAGCTTTACGAAGCGTGCCACGCGGACGACGGTCGCGCGCGCGAGGTGCGGGGGCGCGATCCGTTCGCGCCCGAGCGCGCGCCGTTCGCCCCGCCGACGCCGCCGAGGCGCTGCGCCTCGCGTAGCGCCTCCAACATCGGGCTGTGCACCACGCGATTGAGGGCGCGATCCTCGAGCACGAGATCCCAGAGACCCATGCGTGTCCACGTATCGGGATCGTGCCACTCGGGCATCCCGAGGATCGGATAGAGGCACACGCCTCCGAGCGGCACTCCGTCCGCCAACACGTCCTGCGCCGCGCGCGTGAGCTCGGTGATCCACCCCGCGCGCCCGTCGTCGACGTGGCTCGTCTCCGTCACCAGCACCGGCCGACGATACCGCCGCCACACGTCGCGGATGATCTCCGCGAGCGCGACGCGGCGCGGATCGTCGACCGCGAGCGGGGTGCCGACGGCTCCGAGCTCCCACTGGTTCGTCCAGTAGTAGTTCACGCCCGGCACCCCGAGATGGGACGGGCTGCCGCCGAGCTCGGGGGCGCGCAGACCCGCGATCATGTCCCAGCTCTCGAAGACGACCTCGTAGTTGAACGCGGTCGCCTCGGCGCGGAGATCGGGCCGGTCCGCGGGCGCCGTGACCCGGCACATGGCATCGACGCTCACGATCGTCGCGTCGGACACCACGCCGAGGATCGCTTCCGCCCCGAGAATGGCGGCGCGCGCGAGCTGATA
>DAIQBH010000042.1:0-17587 GCA_036781285.1 Thermodesulfobacteriota bacterium
GGCGGCGTCACACGCCGCGACCGCATTGTCGAGCATGTTGATGACCGCACGCTTGATGCCCTCGCGATCGAGCGCGAGGCGCGGCAGCGCGGGGTCGGCGTCGAAGCTGAACGCGATCTCGCGATGGCCTTCCCGGAAGAGCACCATCGCTTCGTCGACGAGCGCGTTCAGGTCCTCGGGCGTGTGCTCGCCGGCCGGGAGGCGCGCGAACGTCGCGAACTCGTTCACGAGCGTCTTCAGCTCCTCGACCTGCCGGACGATCGTCCGCGTGCACTCCTCGAAGAGCGTCCCGTCCTCTTTCAGGCGTTCCGCGTACCGTTTGTGCAGCCGCTGGGCAGACAGCTGGATCGGCGTGAGGGGATTCTTGATCTCGTGCGCGATCCGCCGCGCGACCTCGCGCCAGGCCTCCATGCGCTGCACCTTCACGATCTCGGTGACGTCCTCGCAGAAGAGGAGCGCGCCGAGCGCCGCGCCGGCGTCGTCGCGCAGCATGGTCGCGGTGAGGACGAGCGTCAGCATGCGCCCGCCGGCAAGGAGCTTCATCTGGCGCTCGACGCGGCCGCTCACCGCGGCGAGCGACACGCCGGCGCGGAGCTCGGCGAGCATCTCGCGCGCGGGCCCGAGATCGGAGCGCGCGAACACGGCGCCGTACTCGCGGCCGATCACGGTCGCGCGGTCGAATCCGAGGAGCCGCTCGGCCGCCGAGTTCAGCGTGGTGACGCGGCCGTCGGGACCGACCGCGACGACGCCGGCGGTCAGCTCCGCGAGAATCGTTTCCATGATGCGCCGGCGCTTTTCGAGCTCGAGGTTGCTCGTCTCGAGGTCGGCGGTCATCTGGTTGAACGACGCGACCAGCGTGCCGAACTCGTCGTCGGGCGCGACCTGCGTCGCGTCGCCGAGCCCGATCCGGTACTGCCAGTTGCCCTGCGCGACCTCGCGGGTACCCTCGGCGAGCTTCTGGATCGGCACGGTGATGCCCTTCGCGAGGTAGAAGCCCATCCACGTGGCGCAGAAGATGACGAGGAGGGTCACGAGCACGAGCGTCACGACGTAGTTGCTCGTGATCGGCTGCTTCAGGATCTTGAGCTGGCGGTACTCCTGGAAGGCGCGCGCGATGTCCGCGCTCCGCGTCGCGACGCTCTCCGGCACGAAGTACTCGACGACGACCGCGCCCTCGACGCCGCCCGGTCCGCGGATCGGGACGGCGCCGCGGATCACGTCGCCGGTTCCCATCGATTGGATGCGCGTGTCCGCGCGTCCTTCGAGCGCCGCGGTGAGGAGCGGCGCCGAAGACCCGAGCGCCGACTCGTCCGGCACCTCGTCGGCGCGCGCCATCGCGACCGGTTTGCGATCGAGGTCGAAGACCTGGACCGTCCCGACGTTGTACTCGCGCTGCTTCGCGACGACGAACGCCTGGAGGCGCTCCTTGCCGTCGGCGTGCAGGAGACCGTCCTCGTGCACGCGCTCGGCGAGCTGGCGTGCGTGGACGACGGCGTTTTCCGACGCGTTCGTGTAGTACGCCTGCGCCACCTCGAGTGAGCCCGACAGCGAGCTCTCGACCTGCACGTTGAACCAGTTCTCGATCGAGCTCGTCATGAACCCGAGCGCGACCAGGAAGATCAGGATCGCCGGGAAGATCGACACCGCGAGGAACGCGAGCACGAGTCGCGTGCGCAGATGCGAGCCGAGCATCCGCCTCCGCCGCTCGAAGACGAGCTTCAGGAGGTTCCGTGCCACCAGGAACACCAGCAGCACGAGCAGAATGATGTTGAGGTTGATGAGCAGGAAGAAGATGACGTTGTTGCTGAGGGAGTTGCTGCTCGAGAATTGCGGGAGCCGGGTTTCGAAGAACGCGAAGACGAGGACCGCGAGCGCCGCCGAAAGGATGATCAGCCCCTCGCGGCGGCGCTGGCGCTCGCCCGGAACCTCGGCCGTCGGCTGGGGAATCGGGTCCGTCATCGGCGGAAGAGGTACGACAGCAGGGAGAACGCAACGCTGAGCAGGAGGCAGGTCGCGAGCGGCAGGTAGATCGTCACGCCGCCGGTTCGAAAGGTGAAATCTCCCGGCAACTTCCCGAGCCAGGGGATGCGGCCCGAGTAGGACACGACGAAACCGACGACGACCAGCACCAGTCCCGCCAGGATGAGTGAGCGTCCAAGTCCTCCCATCGTTCGGACCGGAAAGGGGGCGGATTCTAGAGCCGCCTCGGGAGCTTGTCCACCCAGACACGCCGCGTCATTTTCGCCTCTTGTTCGGCTCTCGGACTCAGAAAAGCCGCGCTTGCGCGGCGGACGTCGGCACCGTGCGGCCGAAGTGGGCGAACGCCCGCTCGGTCACGACGCGCCCTTTCGGCGTCCGCGCGAGGAAGCCCTCTTTGATGAGAAAGGGCTCGTAGACGTCCTCGATCGTGTCGCGCTCCTCGCCGACCGCCGCCGCGAGGGTGTCGAGCCCGACCGGCCCGCCGCTGAACTTGTCGATGATCGCGAGGAGGATCGTGCGATCCATCTTGTCGAACCCGCGAGCGTCGACCTCGAGGAGGGCGAGCGCGTCCGCGGCCACGCTCTGCGTGATGCGGCCCCCGGCGCGCACCTCGGCATAGTCGCGGACGCGGCGGAGCAGGCGATTCGCGATGCGCGGCGTGCCGCGCGACCGACGCGCGATCTCGCCGGCTCCGTCGCCGTCGAGCGGGACCTTCAAGATCGCCGCCGAGCGCTGCACGATGAGGCCGAGATCCTTCTCGTCGTAGAAGTCGAGTCGGAAGTGCGCGCCGAAGCGATCGCGGAGCGGCGAGGTCAGGAGCCCGGTTCGCGTCGTCGCGCCGACCAGCGTGAACGGCTTGAGCTCGAGCTTGAGGGTTCGCGCCGACGGCCCCTGCCCCACGATGATGTCGAGCTGGAAGTCCTCCATCGCGGGATACAGGACCTCCTCGACGACGCGGTTCAGACGATGGATCTCGTCGATGAAGAGCACGTCGCCGCGCTCGAGATTCGTGAGGATCGCCGCGACGTCGCCGGGTCGCTCGAGCACCGGCCCCGACGTGCAGCGAATCTGGACGCCCATCTCCTTGGCGATGATGTACGCGAGCGAGGTCTTGCCGAGGCCCGGCGGCCCGGCGAGCAGCACGTGGTCGAGCACGTCGCCGCGTGCCCGCGCCGCCTCGATCGCGACGCCGAGGTTGTTCTTCACCGCCGTCTGCCCCACGTACTCGGCGAGGCCGGTCGGGCGGAGCGAGACGTCGAAGCCGACTTCCTCGTCGCCCGTCATCGGATCGACGACGCGTTCGTTCATGTAGCCAACCTCCGCAAGGCTTCCCGGATGAGGTCGGCGAGCGCGTGGGTCCCGGCTTTCTCGGCCACCGCGACGGCACGCTCCGCCTCGTGCTGCTTGTACCCCAGGTTGACGAGCGCGGACACCGCTTCTTCCGCGTCGCCCCCCGGGCGGGGCGCGCTGGTCGCGGACGCGACGCGGCTCTGCCGGAGGACACGGACCTTCTCGCGGAGCTGGAGGATCATGAGCTCCGCCTTCTTCTTGCCGATGCCGGGGACGGCGACGAGGCGGCGCGTGTCCCCGTCGGCGATCGCGTTCTCGAGGTCCTCGGTTTCCATGCCGGACAGGACGCCGATCGCGACCTTCGGCCCGACGGTCGCGACCGACAGCAGGAGGAGGAAGAGCGCGCGCTCGGACGCCTCGAGGAATCCGTAGAGCTGGAAGGCGTCCTCCCGCACGTGCGTGTGCACGTAGAGATCCACGTCCACGCCCGGATTCGGCAGCCGATAGAACGTGTTGAGCGACGTGAAGAGCTGGTACCCGACGCCGCCGGCGTCGACCACGATCTGCTCCGGCGCCTTCTCGAGGAGGCGGCCGCGAAGGCGGGCGATCATCGTGACGCCGCCGAGGCCGACGCCGCGGCGAGCGCGGCCGAGAAGCGCGACGAAAGAACGTGACAAAGCGCGATCGCGAGCGCGTCCGCGGCGTCGGCGACCATGGGCTCGACGACGCGGAGCTCGCGCGCGATCGCGCGTTGGACCTGCTCCTTCTCGGCGCGGCCGGTACCGGTGACCGCGAGCTTCACGGTCGCCGGCGGATACTCGGCGATCGTGAGGCCCGCGGTCGCGGCCGCCAGAAGCGCGATGCCCCGCACCTCCCCGATGCGGAACGCGCTCTGGACGTTGCGGCCGACGAAGTTCTGTTCGAGCGCCACCACGTCGGGCTGCCACGTGCGGCAGAGGTCGCCGAGCGCGGCGTGGATCGCGGCGAGCTTCGCGCCGAGCGTCCAGCGCGCCTCCGTGGTCACGGTGCCGTGAGCGAGGTGCGTGACGGTGCCGGCCCGGCGCTCGATCACGCCCCAGCCGGTGACCGCCGTCCCGGGATCGACACCGAGGACTCGCACGGCGGGCGTCGTCCGGTTGTCGCCTCCCCTCGTCATGACCAGCCCCCGCTCCGGTAGTGCCGCGCGCCGGCCGCCCGGCGCGCCACGTCCGCGTTTACGCGCTCAGCCGCTCGACCTCGTCTTGCGGAATGTCGGCGTTCGCCGACACCTTCTGCACGTCGTCGTGATCCTCGAGCGCCTCGAGCAGCTTCAACGTCTGCTCGGCGTCGGAGCCACGCACGGTGATCGTGTTCTGCGCGACCATCGCGACTTCCGCCGCCCCGATCGCGATGCCCGCCTTCTCGATCGCGCTCTTCACGTCTTCCAGCGCATCGGGAGGCATCGTGACCTCGAACGCATCGCCCGCGTCCGCGATGTCGTCCGCGCCCGCCTCGATCGCGACCTCGAAGAGCTTCTCCTCGGTGGTCGCCGCTTTGTCGACGGTGATGGTGCCCTTCTTCGAGAACATCCAACCGACGCAGCCGTTCTCACCGAGGTTGCCGCCGTTCTTGCCGAAGAGATTGCGGATCTCGGCGACGGTGCGGTTGCGGTTGTCGGTGAGGATGGACAGCATGATCGCGACGCCCGCCGGCCCGTACCCTTCGTACTGCACCTCTTCGTACGTGACGCCCTCGAGCTCGCCGGTGCCCTTCTTGATGGCACGTTCGATGTTGTCGCTCGGCATGCTCTGCGAGCGCGCCGTCGTGACGGCGGTGCGGAGCCGCGGATTCGCGTTGATGTCGCCGCCACCCATCCGGGCGGCCACGGTGATTTCCTTGATGAGCTTGGTGAAGATCTTGCCGCGCTTGGAGTCCTTCAGCGCCTTCTTGTGCTTGATGGTGCTCCATTTGGAATGGCCGGACATGGTTCCCTCTTTCCCGTCGCGGGCCGCCACGAACGGAGGTCCTGGCGGGGGCGGGTGAAGTGCGTTGCAGCGTCTCGATACTGCTCGGACGGGTGCTCGGGAGTTACCATACCGTCCGCGCGCAAGTAAACGCCGCGGCGGCCGTGCGAATCGACTTGTCGACGCGTGACGACGTCGCTAGAGTCGCGCCCGGCATGGGTGGACGAGGTGGTGTGGAACGGGAGCGGTGCGCCCTCGGCGCACGCCCTTTCGTGATCGCGCTCGCGCTCGCGGCGGCCGTCGTCAGCGGCTGTAGCCGCGCCGCGGTCGCGCCGGTGCCCGGACGTCCGCAGCACGGGGTCGCGTCGTGGTACGGGCCCGGCTTCCACGGGAAGCACACGAGCAGCGGTACGGTCTACGATCAGTACCAGATGACCGCAGCGCACCCGAACCTGCCGCTCGGCACGCGCGTCCGCGTCACCAACGTCGACAACGGCAAGTCGGTCGACGTGCTCGTGAACGATCGAGGTCCGTTCGCGAAGGGCCGGGTCATCGACCTCTCCTACGCGGCCGCGCACGCGATCGGCATGGTCGGCCCCGGCACCGCGAACGTCGCGATCCACGTCCTCGAACGCCCCCCGAACGGCGCCTCGCACGTCGCGTATTGCGTGCAGGTCGGCGCGTTCTCCGAGGAAGAGAAGGCGCGCGCACTGCGGGCGCGACTCGCCGCGCGGTACGAGGACGTCTACATCGCCGGCGCGCAAGCGCGGCCCGAGCGCATGTATCGCGTACGCGTCGGACCCTATGCCGAGCGAACGCGCGCCGAGCGGCGAGCGAGCGAGCTCGCCGAGCTCGGCCTTCCCGCGGTCGTCCACGAAGAGCCCAGGCAATGATCCGCGGGCGGCGGCGCGCGACGGCGTGGTGCGCCGTCGTGGTCGCGCTCGTCTGCGGGTGTGGGCCGTTCCGCGTGATCCGTGACGGCGCCGTGCAACCGAGCGCGGCCGAAAAGATCAAACGGAAGCTCGTCCGCATTCGGGGACTCGAGTTCCGCGACGACGTGCCCCTCGTCGCGGTCGACGCCGCCGAGGCGCGCGCGCTCCTCGAGCGCGAGGTCCGCGAGCAGTTCGAGCCCGGCGAGCTCGCGCGGATCGGCCGCGTCTACGTGGCGCTCGGGCTCCTGCCCGCGGGCACCGACCTCGAGCGCGCCTTCGTCGATCTCTACAGCGCCCAGGTCGCCGGCTTCTACGACCCCATCGATCGCCGCATGGTGCTCGTGAGCGAGGCACTGGAGACTCGGGGCTTCACGCGCGTGCTCGAAAACGTGATGCGGCGCGATCTCGCGGGCGAGCTCGTCCTCGCGCACGAGCTCACGCACGCGCTGCAAGACCAGCACGTCGGGCTGGATCTGGGACGCGCCGACGTCGGCGAGGACGACGCGCAACTCGCGAAGCGCGCCGTGTACGAAGGCGATGCCACCCTGGCCGGCTACGCCGCGATTCGCGGCACGCTCCGCCCCGGCGGCGCCGTCGCGCTCGCCGCCAAGCTCGAAGCCGCGCAGGAGGAGATGACGCGCGATTTTCCCGACGTCCCTGCGCTCATCCGCGACACGACCGTCTTCCAGTACGTGTCGGGCGTGAACTTCGTCTCCTGGGCGTACAAGGACGCCGGCTGGGAGGGCGTGAACGCGCTGCTGGCCCAGCCGCCCCGCTCCACCGAGCAGATCCTGCACCCCGAGAAGTACTTCGTGCGGCCCGAGAATCCGACGCGCGTCCACGTCGGCGCGCTCGCGCCCTACTTCCGCGGCGGCGAGTGGCAGCTCGCCGAGGAGGCGACGCTGGGGGAGCTGACGATCCGCCTCCTGGCAGAGCGCTATCTCGCACGGCCGGCGGCGGCGGAAGTGGCGGCTGGATGGGACGGCGACCGCCTGGTCGCGCTCGGCCGCGACGACGAGCTCGTGCTCGTATGGCTGACCTCGTGGGACAGCGAACGGGACGCGAGCGAGTTCTTCACGACCTGGTCGCGCGTGCTCGCGAGCCGCCATGACGGCACACCCACGACGGACGAGACGATGGTCGCGCTCGAAGGCGTCGCGCCGTATCACCTCGAACGGCGCGGCACGAAGGTACTCGCGATCGAGGGCGCGCTCGAAGACGACCTCGGGGGGCTCGCGGAGCGGATCTGGAAGCGATCCACGTTCGAGCCGAACGTGCCGTTCGTCCCTCTGGACGTCGCGGGCATCGCGCGCGACCGCTAACGGCGCATGCGGCGGCGCGGGGTCTTCCTCGCTGGCGCGGTCTCGCCGAGTACCCAATCGAGGTACGGGCGCGAACCGCCGCCGATCGGCAGCACGATCGCCTCCGGGACATCGTAGCTGTGGAGCCCCTGGAGGCGCGCGATCAGACGCCGCGTGAGCGCACGGCGCGTCTTCATCACCATGAGCACCTCGGTCGCGCGCTCCACGGCGCCCTGCCAGCGGTAGATCGACGTCACCGCCGGGACGAGGTTCACGCATGCCACGAGGCGCTCGTCCACGAGAACGGCCGCGATCCGCTCGGCCTCGTCGGCCGATCCCGCGGTCGAGAGCACGACGACGGCGCTCGTCACGCGGGCGTGTCCTCTCCGGGCCGCCCGCCGCTCGCGAGCCACGCGTCGATGAGCCGTGGATAGTCGATCGCCGCGGGCGGCTTCGCCGCGCGCACCGGCATCGGGCGCCGCCGGCGGAGACGCCGCCACAGCCGCTGCGTCCACGAGCCCCGGCCCGCGGTCGACGGCAGCACACCCGCCTCCTCGAGATCGCGCCGGAGTGACGGCTCGTCGTGCCGGAGGTGGCCGCGGCGCACGAGGTCGTCGAGCGAGTTTCGGAGCTGGGCACGCGTGTAGGTCGCGCGCTCGATCAGCGAATGGCCCACCCCGACGACGGCGGCGAGCGGCACCATGCCTTCCTCGTGCAGCACGAGCGAGGTCTGGAAGTAGTTGAACGTCGGCACGAGGCGCGCGCCGAAGTTGCGGAACCGGCCGGGCGGCGTCCGCCGCTCGAGATTGATGAAGATGCGGCGCACGGCGTCCTCGGTCGGGACGCGGCGCGCGAGCGCGCGGATCTCGGTCAGACGCGCCGGATCGATGCGTAGACGCACCAAGATGTCGCCGAGCGCCTGATGGTCGAGCCGGCCGGCGACCACGTCCGCGTAGAGCGAGTAGCAGAGCGAGTCCGACTCCCAGTCGTCGCCGAAGAGGTATTCGATGGCGCCGGGCGGCGCCGCGAGGCGCGCCTTCAAGAGCTCGGCGAGCTTGAACCCGATCTGCTCGCGCAGGAACCGGAAGCGTCCGCGGACCAGGTGCTGGAGCTGGTCCTTGAACACGATGCCGTCGATCTCGACGCCGTCGAGCGCCAGCTTCTCGCGAATCGCGCGGCCGATCTGCGGGGGGCTCGCGGAGACGAAGAACACGTGAATACGGCGGCCCTCCGCGCGCGCCCCCGCGCGAAGCGCTCGCATCAACGCGACGACGCCCGGCTCGTCGATCTTGTCCTCGGCGCGCTCGAACGGGACGCGCATCATCTTGGTGAGGCTCTCGAAGTCGGACTTGAGGTACGTCTTGTCGAGATCCCAGCGATAGATGACGGGGGCGAGCGCGACCGCGGCGCGACGCCGCGGCCGGCGCGCGCGCAACGCCTCGACCCATCCCGCCCGCGGAGCAACCGGCCTCACGGTGGGCTCGGTCACGCGCGCACCGCCTGGACCGCGGTCGCGATCTCCCCGGGAACGCCGTCGCGGACGGTCTTCGCCGCGAGCTTCACCCCGTTCGCGATCGCCGCCGCCCGCGAGCGCTCGTGCATCTTCACCAGCAGCTGCTCGTAACCGAGGAGCGGCGCGCCGCCGTACTGCGCATGCTCGGTGAGGTGCGACACGTCGCGCAGACCGCGCGAGAGGAGCCGCATGCCGAGCCGCCACAGCAGGTGCTGCCGGACGGCATTGCTCGCCACGTCCGTCACGACGTCCGCGATCCCTTCGATGAACTTGAGAACCACACTCCCGAGGAGCCCCTCGCACACGATGACGTCGGCGCGGCCACGCGCGACCTCGTGGCCCTCGACGTTGCCGACGAAGTCGATCGTCGGAACCCCCGCGAGGCGCGCGTGCGCCTCCGCGAGCACGTCACCGCCCTTGAAGGGCTCGGCACCCATGTTGAGGAGGCCGACGCGCGGCCGAACGACCTTCGAGATGCGCTGCGCGTAGAGGCTGCCCATGACGGCGAACTGGACGAGATCGGCCGCGTCGCAGCGGACCGTCGCTCCGACGTCGAGCAGGAGCGCGAGCTGATCCTGCCCCGGATGCTCGGCGCGGCGAGGATAGACGCTCGCGAGCGCCGGCTTCCGGACCCCCTTGATCGGACGGAACTCGCGACCGCACGCGAGCACGCAGGCGCCCGTGTTGCCGGCGCTCACGAGCGCGTCCGCCTGCCCCCGAGCGACGAGCGCGGCTCCGACGCGAATCGACGCGTCACGTTTCGAGCGAATCGCTTCGCGCGGGACCTCCTGGAGCCCCACGGCCTCGGCCGCGTGGTGGATGCGGATGTGCGCGGGATCGTAGGACACGGTGTCCAGCACGGCTTGGATCCTCGGCTCATCGCCGACGAGCACGCACTCGATCGCCGTCGCCAGCGACGCGTCGGCCACTCCCCGTACGATCTCCTCGGGAGCGAGCTCTCCTCCCATCGCGTCCACCGCTATGACCGGCATCGAGGCGCGGGATTATAGGCACAGCCGGCGGCGGCCCCAAGTCGCATCGCGTGAGGCGCTCACTTCCCGCGCGGAAGGAGACCGCGCTCCGCGAGGTGCGCCCGTACGAGCGCCGCGACGACGCGATCACCCTCGGCATTGTGATGCCCACCCGGAGACGCGAGGAGCTCGCCGTACGAGCGGCCTCCGAGGTGGCGAGCCAGCCCGGGCGCCAGATCGAGATGATCGATGTCCGCCCGGGTGAGCGCCGCCGTGAGGTGGCGCGTCGGATCGATGCCGGTCTCCGCCGCGTACGCGTAGGAGCTGTCGGCCGGGAAGACGATCACGAGCCCATGCGCACCACGGGCACGACAGCCGGCGGCGAAGCGCTCCATGATCCGTACCGTGACCTCGAGTCCGCCCGCGGGATGGTCGGGCGCGAGGAAGTCGGCCCAGTTGGGACGCCCGGCGATCCGCGCCCAGAGCCGCTCGCTGGTCGCGAGCCCGAGCAGCACGCGCGAGTAAGGAAACGCCGACCGCACCGGCCCGAACCGGCTGCCGGGAAGAAAGGTCTCGTGCGTGAGGAAGCGCGCCGGATCCTCCGCGAACGCCGCGAGATCCGCCGCCGGAACGTGCGGAAGCGCGATCGTGCGGAGGCCGCCGGCGTCCGCGACGAAGCGCGGCTTGAACGAGGTCGGGAGATTCGTGAAGTCGAGCTGGAGATATTGCGACACGTTGCGCAGCACGTCGCGCACGAAGAAGCCGAGAATCACGACCGGCGCGCGATCACCGGCGTTGCGTTCGAACCGCAGCAGCGCTTGGTCGGTCCCGTACGCCTGTACTCCGAAGTTCGCGACCCGACAGCCGAGCTCGCGCGCGAGCACGTTGCCCCACGTGTCGGCGTCGGAGACCTCGGGACTGTAGGTGAACGAGTCCCCGTACAGCGACACGCATTCGCCGCCCGGCTCGGGAAACGCCGGGACCGGTCGCGAGCCCGACGTATCGTACTTCGTGCTTCCGATGTCACCGGGCGCGGGCCATCCGAGCTCGGGATCGCGGGTGACAAGATACCGTTCGTATTCGGGAATCGTCAGGCGCGGCGGGTGGTAGAGGAGAAAGGTCGCCGGTGTGCGCCGGAGGGCCTGTACCGCGAGGAAGGCCGTCCCCTCCAGGACGACGAGCGCGAGGAAAATGGAGAGCACGAGGTCGCGCGGGCGTCCCTTTTCCATGCGACGACACGCGCACAGCGACGACCGGAGGGCAACGATCACGCGCGCGCCGACGACCCATTTGACAGGCTCGGCTCGGTCGCGTATCGGTCCCGGTTCCCATGGACTACGCGGTCATTCGTTCTGGCGGCAAGCAGTATCGGGTCAGCCCCGGCGATACGGTGCGACTCGAGAAGCTCGCCGGTGAGCCCGGCTCGAGCTTCGCCTTCGAGGAAGTGCTGCTCGCGACCGGAGATGGTGGCATTCAGGTCGGCAAACCGCTCGTTTCCGGCATGCGCGTCATGGGCGAGATCGTGCGGCACGAGCGCGCGAAGAAGATCCTGGTCTTCAAGAAGAAGCGCCGCAAGAACTACCGCCGGAAGCAGGGTCATCGGCAGCACCTCACGGTCGTGCGCGTGACGGGCTTCGAGCGCGGAGCGGGAGCGTAGAGCCATGGCGCATAAAAAAGGTCAGGGCAGCAGCCGGAACGGTCGTGACAGCTCCGGGCAGCGGCGTGGCGTGAAGGTGTTCGGCGGCGAGGCGGCGAAGGCCGGTCACATCCTCGTGCGGCAGGTGGGCACCAAGATTCACCCCGGGAAGAACGTCGGGATGGGTCGGGACTACACCATCTTCGCGACGATCAGTGGGATCGTGAAGTACGAGCGCCTTGGCAAGGATCGCCGGCGCGTCTCCGTATACCCGCCCGCCTAGGGTGGGCCGCCGATACGCGCCCATCTGCTTCGTTGCTCGGGCGCTCACTTGTGCGACGTAGCTCCGCTACGTCTCCGCGTTCGCTTCCTCGCGCCTCGCATCTGGGCACGTCTCGACGGCCCACCCGGCTTCCCCCTCCCCGACAGACAGAAGTAGCTTGCTCGCTTCGCTCGCTTTGCGGCTTCAGTTCATATTTGGGTTGCGAATCCATGGCGTCGGGTACACTCTGAGACTTGCTCATGAAATTCGTCGATGAAGTCACCGTTTCCGTGAAGGCGGGGGATGGCGGCCGGGGCTGCCTGGCCTTCCTGCGCGAGAAGTACAAGCCGTATGGCGGTCCTATTGGTGGTGACGGAGGGCGTGGGGGGGACGTCGTGTTCGTGGCCGACACCGGGCTGAATACGCTTTTGGATTTTCGATTTCAGCGGCGGTTGGAGGCGGGCCGTGGGGAGCATGGGCGTGGGAAGGGGCAGCATGGGGCGACCGGGGCGACCAAGGTCGTGCGCGTGCCCGTTGGGACGCGGATCCTCGATGCGGAGTCGGGGGAGTTGCTGTTCGATCTCGATACGCCGGGGCGCGAGGTCGTCGTAGCGGCTGGTGGGATCGGCGGGCGCGGCAACATGCGCTTCGTGAGCTCGACCAACCGGGCGCCGCGCCGGGTCGAGCCTGGCTTGCCGGGCGAGGCGCTCGAAGTGCGGCTCGAGCTGCGTCTGCTCGCCGACGTCGGGCTCGTCGGGTTCCCGAACGCGGGAAAGTCGACGTTCATCGCAGCGGTGTCGGCGGCGCGGCCCAAGATCGCGGACTATCCGTTCACGACGCTCGTGCCGAACCTCGGCGTCGCGCGCGTCGGCGACGAGGCGATCGTGCTCGCGGACGTTCCGGGATTGATCGAGGGCGCCCACACCGGCCAAGGGCTCGGGATGCGGTTCCTCCGGCACCTGACCCGGACCGCGGCGCTCGTGCACCTGATCGACCTCAGCGATCCCCAGGATCCGCTCGCAGCCTACGACACGATCAACCGCGAGCTCACGGCGTTCGACGCGGAGCTCGCCGCGAAGCCGCAGCTCGTCGCCGCGACGAAGCTCGACGTGACGGAGGCCCGCGCACGGTTCGACGAGGCCAAGGCGGCGTTCGCGGCGCGTGGGATCGAGCTCCACGGCGTGTCGGCCGCGACCGGCGACGGCATGCCCGCGCTCATGCACGCGGTGCTGGCGCTGGCGCAGCGCACGCGGGCGGAATCCGCGTCGACGGAGTCGGCCGCACTCGACCGTGATGCGGCCGAGATGCAGGCCCCGTGACGCGCGCCGGCAACACGCGCGGTGCGAAGGCACGCCGCGTCGTCGTCAAGATCGGCAGCGCGGTGCTCGCGGGCACCGACGGCGGGCTCGACCGCGCGCGCGTCGACGCGCTCGTCGACGAGATCGCGGCCCAGCACGCGGCGGGCCGCGAGATGATCGTCGTCACGTCCGGCGCCGTCGCGGCAGGCGTCGTGCGGCTCGGGCTCGCGCAACGACCCAAGCTGATCCCGCAGAAGCAGGCGGCGGCCGCCGTCGGGCAGATCGGCGTGATGAGCGCATACGAAGCCGCGTTCGCGCGCCATCAGTTGAAAGTCGCCCAGGTCCTGCTCACGCAGGACGACCTCAACAGCCGCCGCCGGTACCTGAACGCGAAGCACGCGATGATGACGCTCCTCGAGTGGCGCGTGATCCCTGTCGTCAACGAGAACGACACGGTGGTCGTGGAGGAGATCAAGCTCGGCGACAACGACAACCTCTCGGCGCTCACCGCGATCCTGCTCGACGCCGATCTGCTCGTCGTTTTGAGCGACATCGACGGGCTCCACACCGCAGACCCGCGCAGCAATCCCGACGCGGCACTGATCCCGGCGGTCGACGCAGTCACACCGGCCGTCGAAGCGATGGCGAGCGGGGGCGGCCCGCTCGGCACGGGCGGCATGGCGACCAAGCTCGGCGCTGCGAAGAAGGTGTGCGCCTCGGGCATCGCGGCGATCGTCGCCGACGGCCGGCGTCCCGGCGTCATCGGCTCGGTGCTCGCGGGCGCGCCCGACGTCGGCACGTTCTTCCATCCGGTCGCCGACCGGCTCGCGAGCCGCAAGCGCTGGATCGCCTTCACGCTCAAACCCGCGGGCGCCCTCGTCGTCGACGACGGCGCGCGCCGCGCGCTGATCGAACAGGGACGCAGTCTTCTGCCGTCCGGTCTCCGTGAGGTTCGCGGCGCCTTCGGCGTCGGCGCGTGTGTGCAGTGCTTCGATCTCGCCGGTCGGGAGATCGCGCGTGGTCTCGCGAGCTACGGCGCCGCCGAGCTGGAAAAGATCGCGGGCCGCCACTCGCGCGACATCGAGTCGATTCTCGGCTACAGCCGGGGCGACGAGGTCATCCACCGGAACGACCTCGTCCGACTCGAACGCGACGGCATGGGGTCGGGCGCCTCCGACGCCGGCGGTCGCGTCGCCGCGGCCGAGATCCGCGCCAAAGGAGAGTCCTCGTGAGCCTCGAACAGGATGTCGTGGCGCTCTGTCGCGCCGCCCGTGCCGCCGCCCCCGCCCTCGCCCGCGCCTCGACCGCCGAGAAGAACGCCGCGCTCCTCGCCGGCGCGCAGGCGCTCCGCGCCCGCACCGACGATCTCATCGCGGCGAACGCGCACGACGTCGCCGCCGCACGCGAGGCCGGGGGGGCCGCCGCCTTCATCGACCGATTGACGCTGACACCGGCGCGCGTGGACGCGATGGCGGTCGGGCTCGAACAGATCGCGGCCCTCCCCGATCCCGTCGGGGAAAAGATCACGGGCTGGAGCCGGCCGAACGGCCTCGACATCGCCCAGGTGCGCGTGCCGCTCGGAGTGATCGGGATCATCTACGAATCGCGCCCGAACGTGACCGCCGACGCGGCCGGGCTCTGCCTCAAGTCCGGGAATGCGGTCGTGCTGCGCGGCGGCAGCGAGGCGTTTCGCACCAATTGCCTGATCGCCGACGTGCTGCGCGACGCCGCCGGCACGATCCCGCGTGACGCGATCGCCCTGGTGCGCACGACCGACCGCGCCGCGGTCCAAGTGCTGCTGAAGCAGGACGAGCTCATCGACGTGATCATCCCGCGCGGCGGCGAGGAGCTGATCAAGGCGATCACGGAGGGGTCGCGCATCCCGGTGATCCAGCACCTGAACGGCGTCTGCCAGCTCTACGTGGATCGTGCCGCCGACCTCGCGCTCGCCGAGAAGCTCGTGATGAACGCGAAGACGCAGCGGCCGGGCGTCTGCAACGCCATCGAGAATCTCTTGGTCCATCGCGACGTCGCGCAGAAATTCCTGCCCGCGATCGCGGCCAAGCTCGTCGGCGCCGGCGTCGAGCTCCGCGGCGATCCGGACGTCGTCCGTCTCGTGCCCGGCACCAAAGCCGCGACCGAAGCCGACTGGAGCACCGAGTACCTCGACCTGATCCTCTCGGTGAAGGTCGTCGCGGACGTCGACGAGGCGATGACCTTCATCCGCACCTACGGCTCGGGGCTCGCGGAAGCGATCGTCACGACCGATCAGAAGACGGCGGACCGGTTCACCGCCGAGGTCGACTCCGCCGCGGTCTTCGTGAACGCGTCGACGCGCTTCACCGACGGCTTCGAGTTCGGGTTCGGCGCGGAGATCGGCATCAGCACCAATCGCCTGCACGCGCGCGGCCCGATGGGCCTCCGCGAGCTCACGACGTACAAGTACGTAGTGCGCGGCGACGGCCAGATCCGCACCTGATCTCATCCATGGCGGGCAGCGGAGCACGCATCGGGCTCTTCGGCGGGACGTTCGACCCGGTGCACCTCGCACACCTGCGCACCGCCGAAGAGGTTCGCGAGGCGCTCCAGCTCGATCACGTCGACCTCGTGCTGTCCGCGCGTCCTCCGCACAAGGCGGCCGGCACGCAGGCATCGCTCGAGCACCGGCGTCGCATGCTCGAGCTCGCGATCGCCGGCGATCCGCATCTGCGGCTCGACCTGAGCGAGCTCGAACGTGAGGGGCCGTCCTATTCGATCGACACCGTTCGCGCGACGCAGGCGCGCGATCCCGGCGCCGCGCTCACGTTCATCCTCGGCGCCGACGCCTTCGCCGAGATCGCGACGTGGAAAGAGTACGAAGCCTTCTTTACGCTCTGTGACGTGTGCGTGATATCGCGTCCGGGAGCGCCGAATGACGAACTTCCGATTGCCGTCAAAAATGCCTTCTGTTATGAGCCGAGTCGTGGAGTGTACGTGCATCGCTCCGGTCGAGCACTCCGATTCCTTGCCGTCACGGGCCTCATGATCTCGGCCTCCGACATCCGCCGGCGCCGCGCTGAAGGGCTATCCATCCGTTACCTCGTCCCGGACGCCGTCGCCGCGTACATCGCCGACAGCGGTCTCTACAGCGGGAGGCCAGCCGCACGTTGACCCAGCCCGACGGCCTGACGAAGGCACTCCAGTGCGCGGAAGCGGCGCTGGACAAGAAAGCGATCGATCTCGTCGTCCTGGACGTCGGCGCGCTCACCTCCATCGCGGACTATCTGGTGATCTGCACCGGTCGGTCGGATCGCCAGGTGCAGGCGATCGGCCAGGCGATCGACGAGCATCTCCGCGAGCATGGGCAGCGTCCGCTCGCGATCGAGGGTATGAACCGCGGTCAATGGGTATTGATGGACTGCGGCGACGTGATCGTGCACGTCTTCTACAAGCCCGTGCGCGACTTCTACGACCTCGAGCGACTGTGGGCGCACGCCCCGCGTGTGCAGCTTCCCGAGCCCCTGGCCACCCAGGCGCTCGGCTTCAGCAGCGAAACCGCCGCCGTTTGAGCGGAACGAGTCGTCCGTGCTGCGGCTGACCATCCTGCTCGCGACCATCGCGGCCGCGCTCGTCGGGGTCGGGTATCTCCTCCACCTGAACCCGGAGTCGGTCACCGTTCGCTTCACGTCGACGAGCGAGTGGACGGGCCCTTTGCCGCTCGTCCTGCTGTCGGCGTTCCTCGCCGGTGCCGCGGTGACGTTCCTCGCGTCGCTCGTCCGCGCGAGCCAGACCGCCGTGAGCGGCTGGCGCGCGGAGCGTGTCGCGCGCCGGCAGCGTCGCCAGCAGGTGCGGAAAGAAGAAGGCCTCTCGTTCGCGTGGCTCGGCGAGCTCGAGAAGGCACGGACGACCCTCGCGAAGGCATTACGCGACGGGCCGGACGATCTCGCCGCGTTCCTCATGTTCGCGCACACTTATCTCGAAGAGGGGGACTTCCGCCGGGCTCGCACCGTCCTCGAGGAAGGTCTCGACCGCCGCGGACCCGATCCGAAGCTCTTGCTCTTCCTCGCCGAGGCGCAGCGCGGGAGCGGTGACGCCACCGCGGCCATCGAGACGCTCGAGCGCGCGCGCCGCGCCGATCCCGCGAGCCCGCGGGTCCTGACCGCGCTCCGCGACACCTATACCTCGCTCGCCCGCTGGAAGGACGCCGGACGCGTGCAGGAGGCGCTCCTCCTCGTCATGCACGACCCGCCGCAGCGCGCCGAGAGCGAGCGCACGCTGATCGGCATGCGCTACCAGAGCGCGCTCGAGGTCGCCGATCCCGCGGCGCGGATCGCCGAGCTGCGCACGCTGCTCCGAGCGCACCCCGACTTCGAGCCCGCGGCGGTGAGCCTCGGAGACGCTCTTCTCGCCGCCGACCAGCCGCGTCAGGCCGAGCGCGTATGGCGGCGCGCGGTCGCGCGTGGGGCACGAGGGGGCGCGCTC
>DAIQBH010000042.1:17597-30491 GCA_036781285.1 Thermodesulfobacteriota bacterium
GGTGTTCACGCGCCGCCTCCTGCGCCGCCGCCCCGAGGACGGCACCGCCCGGCTCTTCCGAGCTCGCCAGCTCATCCGCGGCAATCAGCTCGACGAGGCCGCGGCCGAGCTCGCGCGCATCGGCCCGCCTTGGAATTCGCTCGCCGGCTACCACGGGCTCCTCGCCGAGCTCCACGTCCGCCGCGGCGCCCAGGACGACGCGGTCCGCGCGTTCCGCCACGCGCTCGCCGCCTGCGCGCTCGGCGTCTTCCGCTGTCAGGTCTGCGGCGCCGAGGCCGAGGAATGGCGAGGCTACTGCGAGAGCTGCCGCAGCTGGGACAGCTATCGCTCGAGCTACGAGCTGCCTGGCGCCGACGGCGCCGCGCCGCCCGCGCCACGAGCGTTGCCACTGCCGACCGCGACGGCCCCGCGGCCCTAACTCACTCGAGGGCTCTCTCCCTCGCGCCGGCGGCGTCTGCGCAGCCCCCGCGCCTCGGGCTCTTCGGGTCCGAAGAGATACCCGTGCATGCGGGTCAGGCTCGCGAGATCGTGCACGTCGGTGTCGAAGTTGGGCACCGTCACGAACGGCACCTTCCGCGGCAAACCGGCGCGGAACTGCTCCATGCGAAGCGCCTCCCCGCGTGCGAGCAGCTGGTAGTCGACGAAGTTCGCCGCGAGCCATTCCGTGTGGGCCATCGGCAGGCCGGCGTCGAGGAGCGCTCGTCGCACCGCCTCCTCGTCGACCCGCGTCACGGTCCCCCCGCGGAACGTCCCAGGGTCGGCGGCGAGCTCTTCGTGCACCCGGTTGAAGACGACGCCGCCGAGCGGCATCTGCATCTCCCGCATCCGGCCCGAGAAGAACTCGGCCTCCGTCAGTACCTGCTCTTCGGGCCCTGTCACGAGCACGAACGCCGTACTCGGCGCGCGGAGGATGTCGTGGATCACGTCGGTCCGCGCGGTGAACGCGTCGAACATGCCGCTCATCGCGGAGAAGAAGTCCGAGACCTCGGCGAGCGCGCTCACGCCGGTCGCGTCCTCGAGCTTCCGGAACAGGAATCCGACGGTGCGGTTCATCGCCTTTGCCGCGGCCCAGCCCTGCGAGAGGTACGGCATCAGGAACCAGCGCACGACCTTGCGGTCGAGGAAGTCGCGGATGCGTTCCGGGGCCTCGAAGAAGTCGAGCGCGCGCTTGGTCGGCGGCGTGTCGAGCACGATCAGGTCGTAGGCGTCGCTCTCGCAGAGCAGGCAGAGTTGCTCGATCGCCATGTACTCGTGCGAGCCCGCGAAGTTCTGCGAGAGGTTCAGATAGAAACGGTTCTGGAGAATGCGCTCACGTACCTCGTCGGAGGGCGCGTGCCGGGCGACCAAACGGTCCCACGCGTTCTTCTGATCGAGCATCATCGCGGCGAGGCTGCCGCGCACCTCGTGCCCCGTGCCGGCGAGGAGCTCGCGATCGACCGTCTTCGGCTCGTCGCCGAGCTCCGCGATGCCGAGCGAGTTGGCGAGCCGGCGCGCCGGATCGATCGTCAGCACGACCGCGCGCCGGCCTTCGAGCGCCCCCCAGAGCGCGATCGTCGCCGCGGTCGTCGTCTTGCCGACGCCGCCGCTGCCGACGCAAACGACGACCCGATGATCGCGTATGAGGCCCGTCAGCATCAGCCGCCCCCCGTCGGCGCCGCGAGCTGCCCGGTCGCGTTCCCCATCAGCGCGCGCAACTCGTCGAGCCCGAACTCCTCGGAGAAGACGAACGGCAAGCGCACCGTCGGCATGGGCACCGAGGCGCGCAGACGGTCGAGGTAGCGGCGATTGATCGCCGCCCATCCGGCCTCCTCACGCGCGCACCGCAGGACGTCCGCGACGAGCGTGGGCGCGTCGGAGGGCGCCGCCGGCACATCGTCGGGCGCGAGCGGCGCGGTGTGCACACGGTTCACGAACAGCACGCCCAGGGGCATACGCAGGCGCTCGCGCAGCTGCTGATACATCTCCGTCGTCTCGTTGACGGGCATCTCCTCCGCGGTCGTGACCGGACAGACGGCCGTCCGCGCCGGGTCGGCGAGCAGCTCCATCACCTTCTGCGCCTCGCGTCGGACGAGACCGGGTCCGAATGCCTCGGCCGCCGCGCTCGGCATGCGGAGGTACTGGAGCACGTGACCGGTCGCGGGCGCGTCGACGACGATCACGTCCCACTTCGGTTTGCCCTTGGCGACGAGCTGTTCCTCGTACCAGATCTTGCCGACGGTCATGAGCTCCTTGAGGCCGGGGGCCGCCGCGACGAAGTGCCGGTAGAGCTTGCTCTCGACCACCATGCGCTGGACGCGCCGCACCGGCAGCACGAGCCCGAGGTACTCGCTGAGCGCCGACTCGCCGTCGACGGTCAGCACGCACAACCCGGGCAGCGCCTCGACCATGCCCTCACCGTCCCCGGGAAGCCCGAGCAGCTCGGCGAGCCGCCGGCTCGGCTCCATCTGCGCGAGCAAGACCTTCTTGCCCGCCTCCGCGAGCGCCACGGCGAGCGCGGTTGCGACGGTGCTCTTGCCGACCCCGCCCTTGCCGACGACGAAGAGGACGCGGCGACCCGCGAGCGCACCGAGCATGACCCGGCGACGCTAGGGCACGGGACCATGCTGCGCAAGGCGCGAGCGCCGATCACGCTGGACACGCGCTCCGCGCTCGTGGCAAGGGCGGAGTCATGGCGAGCTCGGAGCTGCAACTGGTACTCCAGATGTTGCAAGGGAACCCGCTCGAGGGCGAGCGGCCCCCCGAGGAGATGCGGGCCGGCCTCGAAGCAATGGCGGGCACGTTCGCCCTCGAACCCGACGTCTGCGTCGAGCCGCTCACCGTTGCGGGCATGCGGGCCGAGTGGATCACGACGCCTGCCGTCTCGCCGGCACACACGATCCTGTACCTCCACGGCGGCGGCTACGTCGTCGGATCGCTGAACACGCACCGCGACCTCGGCGCCCGCCTCGGCCGCGATGCGGGAACGCGCGTGCTCACGATCGACTATCGCCTGGCACCCGAGCACCCGCACCCGGCCGCCGTCGACGACGCCGTCTCGGCGTATCGCTGGCTGCTCGCGCAGGACGTAGCGCCGGAGCGCATCGCGATCGCCGGCGACTCGGCCGGCGGCGGCCTCACGATCGCGACCCTCCTGGCGCTCCGCGATCGCGGCCTCCCGCTGCCGCGTTGCGGCGTCTGCTTCTCCCCGTGGGTCGACCTCGAAGGCACGGGCACTTCGATGGACGAGATCACGAACGACCCCATGCTGAACCGCGCGCTGATCCAGCACTTCGCGCGCTTCTATCTGACGGGCGGTGTCGATCCTCGGAATCCCCTCGCCGCCCCGCTGCACGCAGACCTCGCGGGCCTCCCGCCGCTGCTGATCCAGGCGAGCCGCCACGAGGTGCTGCGCGACGACGCCGTGCGCATCGCCGACAAGGCACGCGCCGCCGGCGTCGACTGCACGATCGAGCTCACCGACGAGGTGCCGCACGTCTGGCAGATCTTCGCGTCGATCCTGCCGGAGGCGCGGGAAGCGCTCGCGAGCGCCGGCGCGTTCCTGCGAAGGCGATTCGGACTCCCGCCGGCCTGATCCCGAACACACGCGGTCAGCGAGCCGTCACCGGCACGAAAGCTTCGCGGCGTCGCCCGCGCAGCGCGGCTTCACGCCCGTCGGCGGATTCCAGACGAGGCTCGCGCACTCGTCGGCGGCACCCAGCAGCACGGTCGCTCGCGTCGCGGCGGCGGACGGCAGCACGAGACCCGCCGGCTTGCCCTGCACGGTCACGCGCACGAGACCCATCAGCGTCTTCGAGCGGTCCTTCACGACGACCTTGGTGACGCCGCCGACGGCGCCGGTCTTGTCGCCATAGGTCCACTGCGTGCCCATGCGGTTCACCTTCCAACCGGCACCCCCCGGGATGGTGACGTCGATCCCGCCGCCGCCGCTCACGCCGTCGACGACGACGCGCAGCCCGTTCGCCAGCGGGTCGACGCCGGTCCAGGGCTTCGGGATCACCGCCTCGCCCTGGAGGCGCAGGCTCGCCGGGCTCACGCGCATCTTGAGCGACGCCTTCGTGAGCGGGATGCCGCTCGCGCAGAGCGGCGGGTTCACGCATTGGCAGCCGCTACAGATCTCGCCGCCGCCGCACTGCGCGTCGTCCTCGCACGCCTCGCTGCCGCAGACGAGATCGTCGCCGCAGACCGGCGGGGCCGCGACGCACGTGCAGCCGCTGCACGTCGTGCACGGGTCGGCGCACGCGAGACCGGGCTCGCCGCATTGCTCGCCGGGATCGGCGTCGCCGTCGCCGCACGTGAGGAGCTGCACCTCGTAGGCACCGATGTCCGGGGCCACGCCGACCGGACGCAGGTTGCCCTCGAGATCGATGGCTGGCGCGTCGGCGGCGTTGCCGGCGTCGATCGCCGGGCTCCCCGGCTTCAAATGAAAGTCGGTTCCCGGCGCGACATAGAGGTCGGCCGGCGTCGCGACGAACGAATTCGTGTCGTAGCCCTGCCCTTGCCAAGTCGCGAGGCTCACGACCGTGTCGCCGCCATCGAGGCTGAAGCGGCTGATCACGGTGTTGTAGTCGCTCGTGAAGCCGGGGCGGCTCGCGGGGTCGATGGTGATCGCGCCGCGGAACGAGTGCAGGTTGTAGAGCGCGTTGTTGACGACGCGGTTGCCGGTCGAGCCGTCGGTGATGTTGACGCACCAGCGCCCGTTCGACGCGTTCACGATCGTGTTGTTGACGACGAGGTTCCCCGACGAGCCGGCGCCGCCGTCGATGCGGTACATGCTGATCCCGCTCGCGTGATTGTCGTAGAGCAGGTTGTTCCGGACGACGCTGTTCACGACCCCGTCCATGTTGATGCCGGAGCCACCGCCGGTGCCGTTCCCGTGGATGACGTTCCGTTCGACGAGCGCGTTCGAGATCACGCCGTCGCCGCCGAGCGACGCGTCGCCGTTCATGTGGATGCCGTTGGCGTAGTTGTCGTGCGAGTGGTTGCCGCGCAGGATCGGCCGGTCGCCGCTGTTCGAGACATAGATGCCGTGCTCGGCGACGGAGTGATGGGTCTCGTTGTTTTCGGCCGTGAAGTCGTCGACGAAGCCCGTGAGGATGCCCCAGCGCCCGTTGTAGCCGGCGCGACAGTTCCGCACGGTCACGTGCGAGCCGAGCACCGCGCGGATGCCGGCGCGCGTCCGCTCGTTCACGATGAAGCCGTCGAGGATCACGTGGCTCGCCCCTTCGAGATTGATGCCGTCCGGCGTCGTGCCGTTGTCGCTCGTGATCGCGACCGCGTCGCCGTCGGCGACGAACGTGATCGGCGAGCCCGGGCTGCCGGAGCGTTCGAGATGGAAGCCCTGGTAGTTGCCGTTCTGCACGTGGACGGTGTCGCCGGGGTCGACCTGGTCGGCGGCGTGGTTCAGCGTCGCCCACGCGGTCGCGAGCGTGAGCCCGTCGAGCCCATTGTTGCCGCCGTTCTTGACGTAGTAGTCCGCCGCGCGGAGCGGCGACGCGAAAAGAACCCCAACGACGAGCGCAAATCCCGACAGCCGAGCGACGAGCATGACGTCCAGCTAAAGCGACGGTGCTTCCGGAATCAAGCTCACAACGCGGTGCGCACGTGCCTACGCGCGTGTCACGCGTTGCTCTTCAGCGTCGCGAGCACGTCGTCGCGGAGCGCCGCCGGCATCGCGAGCGCGGAGCCGCCGTAGATCGTCGGCGCGCCGTCCCAGGCGCAGAACGTCCCCCCCGCCTCCTCGACGATCGGCTTCACCGCCGCCGCGTCCCACGCGTTCATGAGCGGATCGAGCATGATCTCGGCGCGGCCCGTCGCGACGAGCGCATAGCCGTAGCAATCGCCCCAGCCACGATGGCGCGCCGCGCGGTCGAGCAGCGCCTGGAAGCCGGCGTGCTTCTCGCCGAAGTGGCGCGGGCCGCCGTCACTCGTCAGCACGGTCGCGTCGGCGAGCCGGGTGACCCCCGAGACGCGCGCGGGCGTGCCGTTCACGAACGCGCCGCCGCCGCGCGCCGCCCAGAGCGTCTCGCCGAGCGCCGGAAGCGCGACGACGCCGAGAACGCACTCGCCGCGGTCCTCGAGAGCGACCAGCACACCCCAGAGCGGCACGCCCCTGATGAACGACTGCGTGCCGTCGATCGGATCGATGATCCAGCGCCGGTCGCTCGTGCCGGTCGCCTCGCCGAATTCCTCGCCGAGGATGCCGTCGGCGGGACATTCCGCGCCGATCGCGGTCCGTAGCCGCTCCTCGGCACCGCGGTCGGCGAGCGTCACCGGACTGCCGTCCGCCTTGGCCTCGACGGCGAGACCCGTCTTGAAGTGCCCAAGCGCGAAGCGGCCGGCTTCCTCGGCGGCGCGACGCGCGAACGCGAGCTCGTCGGCGTAGGCGGTCATGCGCGGCGCGCCATAGCACGCACGACGCCGCGACGCACGCGCGCCACCGCCGACCGCAGGCGCGCGGCGAGTTGCATCGCCCGATCCCACCCCGCAGAGTGTGCGAACGCATGGGCGAGCAACCGACCCTCACCGTGTTCGGCACGGGCGGCCACGGGCGCCACTATCCCGAGCTCCCCGAGGACGCGCGCCGGAAGGCGATCGACGGGTTCAACGCGCACACGCGGAAGCACTTCCCCGGGACGATGGGATTCCGCGTCGTCGACGTCCGTCGGGGCTACGCGCGGCTCGTCGTCGAGAGCGCGACGCCCCACAGCAACGGTGCCGGCGTGATGCACGGCGGCGCGAGCTTCGGGCTCGCCGACACGGCGGTCGCGGCGGCGCTGATGTCGATCTACGGCGGCGAGTCTCTGCTGCTGACGATCGAGATGAAGATCAACTACCTCGAGCCGATACCCCCGGGCGAGGTCGTCGCCGAAGCGTACGTGCTCCGGTCGAGCCGCAGGAGCGCGTACGCCGAGGTCGACATCTGGGCGCAGGGTACGCTCGCCGCCCGCGCCAGCACGACGTACATGATCAAACCGCTGAAGCAGGGTCCCCCCAACGGAGGGAGCTGACCGTGGGAAACGACCGGCCGCGTGTCGTCATCGTCGGTGGGGGATTCGGCGGGCTCGCCGCCGCGCGTGCGCTCCGCCGCGCGCCGGTCGACGTGACGCTCGTCGACCGCCGCAACCACCATCTCTTCCAGCCGCTGCTGTATCAGGTCGCGACGGCCGGCCTGTCGCCCGCCGACATCGCCTACCCGATCCGCTCGGTCCTGCGCCGCCAGGCAAACGCGAGCGTGCTGCTCGCCGAGGCGGTCGACGTCGACGTCGCCCGACGCGAGCTCGTGCTGAAAGACGGTCGCCTCGGCTACGACTACCTCGTCCTCGCAACCGGGGCGCGCCATGCCTACTTCGGCCGCGAGGAATGGGAGCCGCTCGCGCCCGGCTTGAAGAGCCTCGAAGACGCGCTCGAGATCCGCCGCCGCATCCTCCTCGCGTTCGAGAAGGCCGAGCGCGAGACGAGCCCCGAGGCGCGCCGCGCCCTCCTCACGATCGTCGTCGTCGGCGGCGGCCCGACGGGCGTCGAGCTCGCGGGCGCCATCGCCGAGATCGCGCGCCAGGTGATGAAGAGCGACTTCCGCGCCATCGACCCGACCGAGACGCGCGTGATCCTGGTCGAGGCCGGCCCGCGCGTGCTCGCCTCGTTTCCGGAGTCGCTCTCGGCGCACGCCGCCGAGGAGCTGACCGCGCGCGGCGTCGAGGTGCGAACGGGCCTGCGCGTGACGGCGATCGACGACCACTCGGTCGCGCTCGGCACGGAACGCATCGCCGCCGAGACGGTGCTCTGGGCGGCGGGCGTCGCGGCGTCGCCGCTCGTGGCGTCGCTCGGCGCGCCGATCGACCAGGTCGGACGCGTGAAGATCGAGCCCGACTGCTCGGTCCCGGGCCATCCCGAGATCTTCGTGATCGGGGACGCGCAGACGACGGTGCAGGCGAACGGCGCCCCGCTGCCGGGGGTCGCGCCGGTCGCGATGCAGCAAGGCCGCTACGTCGCGCGCGCGATCGGCGCGTCGATCGCGGGCGCACCGCGCGAACCGTTCGCCTACGTCGACAAGGGGAACCTCGCGACGATCGGCCGCGCCTCGGCGGTCGCGCACATCGGCCGCGTGAAGCTCTGGGGCCTCCCCGCCTGGATCCTGTGGCTCGTCGTGCACATCCTCTACCTGGTCGGTTTCCGGAACCGCGTGATCGTGCTCATCAACTGGGCGTGGGCCTATCTCACGCTGTCGCGCGGCGCGCGCCTCATCACCGGCGACATCGAGCACGAGCGCGAGCGGCCGCACGAGGCCGCGACGACGCCCGTCACGCCCGCCGCCCGCGCCAGCAGCGCGTGAACGCCGGTCAGGCGGCGTCGTCGGTGAGCAGCAACGGCGCCGCCTGCTTGATCATGAGCTCGCGCCACCCGACCAGCACCGCCCGTTGCATGTCGTCGACCGGGTTGTAGTCGTCGGTCACGATCACCGCCGCGTGGTCCTCCGGGCCCACGGGAAGCTCGTTGCGCGCGAGCGCCGCGAGGTCCGCGCCTTCCGGGCTCGGCAGCAGGCCGTGCGAGGCGACCAGAAAGAGGTTCGTGATCGGCACCGCGGCCCCCGGGCTCGGCTGCCCCGCGAACACACGCACGTTCGCGAACCGCTCGAGCAGCGTGCGCCGAACGGAACGCCACGCCATCGAGGCGGGTCCGGACGTGACGCCCGCCATGTTGAGCGCGACGATGCCGTCGGGCGCCAGCGCCGCGTCGACCCGCGCGAAGAACTCGCGCGTGAACAGGTGCGCCGGGTGGGTTTCCGACCGGAACGCGTCGAGCACGACGAAATCGTACGGGCCGCGCTCGCCCGCCATGAACGTGCGCCCGTCCTCGACGAAGACCGGGATCTCGCTCGGGAACCCGAACCATCGTCGCGCGATTTCGACGACCTCGGCATCGATCTCGACGACCTCGGTCGCGATCGCGTGGCGCAGGTGCAACGTCCGCGGCACGCTGCCGGCGCCGAGGCCGATGCAGAGCGCCCTCGTCGCCGCCGGCCGCGCCGCCGGCAGGTAGCGGAACGACGCGATATAGGGCGCACGCGCCTCGAACGTCGTCCGATCGACGAACCCGTTGTCGATGCCGTCCAGCAAGAGCAGCCGGACGTCGCGGGTCTCGAACACCTTGAGCTCGCCGTAGAACGAGCTCGCGACGTGGACGACGCCGGGCGCCGGTGCCGAGCCGCGCGCGCCGGCGAACGCGGCAATCAGCGCGACCACGAGCGCGGCCGTCGCTCCAGTCGTCGTGCGCGCCAGCGCGAGCCCGGCGCCGCCGAGTACGAGCAGAACGACCGCGGCGGCCACGAGCAACGTCGGCACCGCGAAGCTCGGGATGAGGATGAAGCCCGTCACGATCGCGCCGAGCGTGCTGCCGAGCGTCGATACGCCGTAGACCTTGCCGACGCCGCGACCGAGCACGGCGAAGTCGCTCGTCACCAAACGGATGGCCGACGGACCGGTCATGCCGAGCGAGACGAGAGGCGGCGCGAAGAGGATCACCGCGCTCACGAGCGAGCCGGCTTTCAGCCCGAGCGGCGTCGTTGCGGACAGCACACCCCGGCGCACCAGAGGAATGGCCAGGATCCACAGCGCCGCCGCGACGATCTCGAGCGCGAACGCGCGGAGCGGCGGCCAACGATCGGCCGCCGCTCCGCCGACCAGATACCCGATCGTGAGCGCGCCGAGCGTCACCCCGATGAGCGACGACCAGACGTAGATGCTGGCGCCGTAATACGGGCTCATGATGCGTGTGCCGAGGATCTCGACGACGAGCGTGATCGCGCCCGTCACGAACGCGGTCCCGAGCACGTAGAGCTCGAGTCCTCGTCCAGTCGCCTCCGGCGACACCGGCGCCGTGCGCGTACGGCGGGACGCGCTCACGCGTCCCAGCGCCGGAACACGAGGCACGCGTTCGCGCCGCCGAAACCGAACGAGTTCGAGAGCGCGACGCGCGCGTCGGTGTCCCGCGCCGCGTTCGGCACGTAGTCGAGGTCGCAGGCCGGATCGGGCTCTTCGTAGTTGATGGTAGGCGGGAGCCGGCGCCGCGCGAGCGCGAGCACGGTATAGACCGCCTCGATGCCGCCCGCGGCGCCGAGCGTGTGCCCGGTCATCGACTTCGTGGAGCTGACGGCGAGCGTGTCGGCGTGCGCGCCGAAGACCTTGCGGATGGCCTCGCTCTCGCTCGCGTCGTTGTACTGGGTCGCCGTGCCGTGCGCGTTGATGTACCCGACGTCGCTCGGCGCAACACCCGCGTCGCGGAGCGCCTGCTGCATGCAGCGCATGGCGCCCTCGCCGCCGGGCGCCGGCGCCGTGATGTGAAACGCGTCCGCGCTCGCGCCGTAGCCGATGATCTCGCCGAGAATCGCCGCACCGCGGTCGGTCGCGTGCTCGAGCGATTCCAGCACGAGCACGCCGGCGCCCTCCGCGACCACGAACCCGTCGCGGCTGCGGTCGAACGGCCGGCTCGCGCGCTCGGGCTCGTCGTTCCGCGTCGAGAGCGCGCGCATCGCGATGAACCCGCCGACGCCGAGCCCGCAGAGCGACGCCTCCGTGCCGCCCGCGATCACCGCGTCCTGGTAGCCGTGGCGGATGTTGCGGAACGCCTCGCCGACAGCCGTCGCGCCCGAGGCGCAGGCGCTCGTCGGCGTGTAGTTCACGCCGCGCGCGCCGAAGCGAATCGAGATCTGCCCGGGGGCGAGGTTGGCGATCACCTTCGCGACGAAAAACGGCGACACGCGGCGGAGGCGGCTCTCGAGGTAGAGCGTATGGAACTGCTCGATCGAGTGGATGCCGCCCATCCCGACGCCGACGATCACGCCCACGCGATCGGCGTCCGCCGGTGGAATCTTCAGACCCGATTGCTCCATCGCCATCTGCGACGCCGCCATCGCGAACTGGATGAACGGATCCATCTTCTTGATCTCGCGCCGCTCGATCCAATCCTCGGGCGTGAAGTCGCGGACCTCGCCGGCGATGCGGGTCGGGAAGTCGGCGCACTCGAAGCGCGTGATCGGTGCGATGCCGGAGCGGCCGGCCATGAGGGCCGTCCAGTTCTTCTCCACGCCGGTGCCGAGGGGCGTGACGAGACCGACACCCGTCACGACGACCCGTCGCGCTCCGCTCTGTGCGCGATCCTCCACGAGCCGCGGCATGCTAGGAAGGGGTCCTGCACGAGTCAAGTTGCGGGAGGTACGCATGACGACGACGACGACGATCGCGCAGTGTCGGCTGACGGTGACGCAGGGCGATCTCACGGAGCAGGCAGTCGACGCGATCGTGAACGCGGCGAACTCGACGCTGCTCGGCGGCGGCGGCGTCGACGGCGCGATCCACCGGCGCGGAGGTCCCGACATCCTGGCGGCCTGCCGCCGCGTCCGCGCGCAGCGCCATCCCGACGGTCTCCCGACCGGCGAAGCCGTGCTGACGGTCGGCGGCACCCTGCCCGCACGGCACGTGATCCACACGGTCGGTCCAGTGTACAGCGCGCGGCCGGAGGTGCCCGTGCTGCTCGCGGCATGCCACACGAACAGCCTTCGGCTCGCCGCGTGGAACGGCCTCCGTACGATCGCGTTCCCTGCGATCTCGACCGGCGTCTACGGTTATCCGCTCGAGCTCGCGGCGCCGATCGCGCTCGGCGCCACCGTCGACCATCTCCGTACGCACCCCGATGCGCACGACGAGGTGCGGTTCGTGCTTTTCAGTGCCGAGGCGCTCGCGGTGTTTTCCCGAGCGCTCGCCGCCCTGGAGCAGCGAAACGCGCGCCGGTGAGGCGTCAAAAAAGGTAGCTGACCCCGGTACAGATGATGTTCGTGTTGAGGCCGGGGTTCACCTCGTCCTGCCCCGCGTTCGAGATGTGGCGGAACCGGTAGCCGACGGTGAGCCCGAGGCGATCGGCGACCGGGATCTCGACGCCGACGGCGCCGTTCACCGAGAAGAGAACACGCGAGCTCAGCGAGAAGTTCTTGAGGTCGTTGTAGAGCATGCCGACGCCGACCTCGGCATAGGGCTGCACCCACGGCCGCACCCACCGCCACCGGAGATAGGGACCGCCGCCGAGCTCCATGGCGCTATTGGTCTCGTAGAAGTGGGTGAAGATGCCTTCGATGCCGAAGCTCACGGCGCCCGGGGTCTCGCCGTCGCCGACCCAGACGTACCCGCCCGCGCGCGGCATGAACGTCACCGCCTGCGAGTTGTTGGTGACGCCGAAGAGGTAGCCGGCCTGGAGGCCGAGATCGACGTCGCCGAACGCCGGCACCACGGGTTCGGCACGCGCCGTCGTCGCGGCGGCGAGCACGAGCGTCATCACCAGCAACACCACCCTCGAGGAATGCGTTCGCATCGCGGCTAGTTGCCGTGTCCGAACGAAAGACTCAAGCGACCCGAACGAAAGACTCAAGCGACCGCGTTCGCGCGATCGCCGGCGGCCGCAAAGACAGGACCGCGTTGCGCTTCCGACCCTCCGTCGGTACAACCCCGAGCGATGCGCCAGGCGACTGGAAACGCGGTGCGCGCGGAGTCTCCGATCGCCGCCGATGCGGTGCTCGCGCCGGATGCGCGGGCGGCGCTCGTCGTCGCGCATCCGGGACACGAGCTCCGCCTGCATGCCTGGGTCGCGCGCGTACGGCCGGAGGTTCACGTGCTGACCGACGGCGCTGGGTCGCTCGGTACCTCCCGCGTGGCTTCCACCGCCCGCGTCCTCGACGATGCGGGAGCGAGCGCCGGCACGATCTTCGGCCGCTGGTCGGATCGCGTGTTCAATCATCAGCATTCGCACCTTGATGAAATGAAGTGGCTCGACGCCGAGGGGCCGAAGAGCACGGCGCTGCTCCGGCATCTTCGCGCTGCCGATGCACGCTACGACTACGTGTTTTTCTTC
>DAIQBH010000043.1:0-17221 GCA_036781285.1 Thermodesulfobacteriota bacterium
GTCGGCGGGGTTCAGCCGCACCGCCTCCCGCCACTCGGCGATCGCGTCGTCGCGCCGCCCGAGTGACCAGTACGCGAGGCCGAGCGACGACCGCACGTCGGGTTGCTCGGGATCGAGCGCGAGCGATCTCTGGTAGGCGGCGGCCGCCTCGTCCGCGAGGCCGAGGCTCCGCAGGAGGTTGCCGTACGATCGCTGCCGCCACGTCTCGGCGACCGGTACGGAGAGCATGCGCTGCCATGCGGTCGGCGGCTCCGCCGGTTTCGCGCGCCGGCGCTCCGCGCGCACGCCGGCGAACGCCGTCAGGGCGCGCTCCCGCATCGCGCGATGCGCCTCGTCGCTCGGCACGAACACCGACGCGATCTCGTCGTAGTACACCATGGTCCACCCGTTGTCGCGGGCGAGGTAGCTCACCAGCGGCAACCGGTTCGACCAGCCGTGATACAGCAGCGCGTAGTCCAGCTCGTACGTCCCGATCATCTTCGGCCACCATGCCGGGTTGTCCATCGTCGCGAAGTAGCGGCGGAACACCTCTTCGGGAAACGTCTCCAGCCGGCCGTCGACGAAGACCTGGTCGCGCTCGCGGCTCCAAGTGAGATAGCCGCCCATCGCGAGGCAGTTGAACGCGCGACCCGTGATGCCGCTTTTCTCGATGAAGGCGACGGCGTCGGACGGGAACCGCACCCGCGACACCCCGAACCCGAACTCGCGCTCGATCGCCATGGCGGCGTAGAACTGATTGGTCACGACCGCGCCGAGGAACACCACGAATCCGGCGACGGTGGCCGAGGCGAGCCCGACGCGCACCGCGCGCGCCAGCGGCCGGCGCGCGAGCCAGGGCCCGACGTTGGCGGCGATCACGGGCGCCGCGATCCATCCGAAGAACGCCATGTTGCGGAGCGACTGCGTCGAGAGGTAGCCGAAGGCGAGCGCGGCCAGGAGTCGGCCGACGTGCCACCGGCGGAGATCCAGGAGGAACGACGCACCCGCCGCGACCAGCAATCCGATCCAGATCTTCACCAGCGCCGGCGCATACCCCGCCTGCATCGGTGGCCGGAACTCGCCGATGCGGTTGGAAAAGAGCGAGTTGCCCGTCACCCGCGGCAACAGCTGGAACGGGAAGAGCGCGCCGTCGAGGCCCCACGGGTTCACGAGGCACCCGAGCGTCGCGAGCGCGAGCACGAGCGTGAATCGTCCAAAGACGGCCGGCTCGAGCCCGCTCGCCTGCTTCCATCCGCGCGGGACCGGGAGGAACGCCAGCGCCGCGCCGAGCCAGTAGCATCCCATGAGCGCGAGCCCGACCGCGAAGAGACCCTGCGTATTCACCCACAGGATCTGGAGCGGAACGAGCAAGAACATCGCCCGCGGATTGCGCGGGAGACCTTCGAGGATGACGAGGTACGTCGCGAAGTACAGGAACGACAGCAGCTCCGGTCGCGGCACGAAGCGCGGGTACGAGATGGCGAGCGCGAGCGCCATCAGGAACGCCGCGAGGAGCGGCGGCACGAATCGGCGCGCGAGCCCGTAGAGCACGAGGCTCGTCGCGACCAGCAGCGTCGCCGCGAGCACGATGGCGCCGTTCGCCCCACCGATCTGCCAGGTGCCGTACAGGAGCAACTGGAAGATCCAGTGCAGATCGATCCACGGATAATCCGGTGCGGTGAGCGCGAACGTGTTGCCGGCGGGCCACGTCCCGGTCGCCATCATGAGGCGCCCGGCCGCGAGGTGGAACCAGACGTCGAAGTCCTCGATGCGATGGATCGCGAGCGTGGCGGCGAGGAGCGCGACGAGCACCGGCGCGACGCGACCGAAGCGCGCCCCGGCGGCGGGAGAGGCGGTGGCGGCGCTGCGCGACGCCCCGCCCGTCACCACCCGGCGTGCTTTCGAAGTGGAGGCGTCGTCGGCACGGCGTCCGTCGGACGCGGCGTGCGCGTCTCGCCGGCGAGCATCCGATACGCGCGGTAGTACGGCGTCAGGCTCCCCGCGAGCACGGCGCCATGGCCGGGCGCGAGGACCGTCGGCCCCGCGGATTCCAATCGATCGAGAGCGCGTACCATGTAGGTTTCGGGCGGTACGCCGTAGAGCGTCTTGTAGAGCTGGACCGAAAGCGCCGAGCGGTCGTCGCGCACGACGGACTCGCCGCGACCCGGCTGGATGAAGAGGTCCGAGGTGAACGCGACGTGCGTGTGCTCGTCGACGAGCACGAGGCCGTCCCACGCGTGCGCGTACGGCGTCTCGAGCATGCGGAGCGCGTGCGTCCCGATGTCGACGACCTCGCCGTCACCGACGCCGCGCGGCGACCGCACCGCGAAGTCGGCGAGCGAGGTGACGACCGTCCGCATCGACGCGAGCGGCGTCGCATTCGGGGCCCGGAGGAGGAAGTCGTTGAGCGCCCCGCACTCGTCCGCTTCGAAATGTGGGACGACGACATAACGGAGCCGGGCGGGATCGATCAGCTGCGAGACACCGGCCAGGGTGTCCGCGAACCGCTCGCGGAAACCCGTCGAGATCAACGTCGGGTCGTCGTCGACCACCAGATACTGGTTCACGGTGGTCCGACACGGCTCGTGGAACGTCGTGATGCGATAGGTGTCGGCGGCGATCTCCGACACGAACGCTCGGTCCCGCATGAGGTGATCCTCCCTCGTGGTCGAGGCGGACGCTACCACTTGTGGCTGCGTGCGGGAACCGCGCATCTGCCTTGTCGCGCATCGGGGCGTGAGCGTGGGTCGCGGGCGAAGCGCGTCGGCTGCTGCGGCGCGTTCGTGTGATCCGGCCGCAACTTCTCGGGTGCTGCGCCGCGTGCTCGCCTTGTTCGGCAACGACGGTTCCGTGTGGTAGACGCGGCTCGCCGCTGATGAGCACTGCGCGACCGACCACCGCCGGGACAGTCCTCGCGTTGCTGGACGCCGCGGCCGCGCGCGAGCCGGCCCGGCGCGCCGTCGCCGACGAGCACGTGACGATCGACTACGGCACGCTCGCCGAGCGCGTCGCGGCGACGGCGACGGCGCTGCGCGGCGTGGGCATCGGGCGCGGGGATCGCGTCGCGATCGTGCTGCCGAACTCGGTCGCTTTCGTCGATGCGTGGCTCGGGGTGCTGGCGGCCGGTGCGGCCGCGCTTCCGCTCCCCGCGGGCGCACGAACGGCGGAGCTCCGGCGGCTCCTCGCGGAGACGAACGCGGCGGCGATCGTGACGGGGAGCGACGACGACCGCGCCCTCGCGCCGATCCGGCTCGCCGTCGACGCGCGCGGTGTCCACGTGGCGACCGCCTCGAGCGGCCGAACCAGTCGGACGATCGCGGGGGGGCCCGTGCCCGACGACCCGGCGCTGGTCGCGTTCTCGTCGGGGACGACCGCGCGGCCGCACGTCGTCGCGCGCTCGCACGCGAACCTCTGGTGGGAGGCGGAGAATTTCGCGCGCGCGACGCGACTCGGTCCCGACGACGTCGTGCTCGGCGTGGTCCCGCTCTCGCACGCGCACGGGCTCGGGAACGCGCTGCTCGCCGCGCTCCGGGCGGGCGCGACCCTGCTTCTCCGGCCACGCTTCCTTCGCCGCCAGGTACTCGAGCTCCTCGCCGCCGAACGCGTGACGACGTTCCCGGCCGTGCCGTTCATGCTGCGCATGCTCGCGGCAACCGACCGTCGACGCCATTTCGACCTCGGCGCGCTGCGGCTCTGCCTCAGTGCCGGCGCGCCGCTACCACGCGAGGTCTTCGACGCGTTCGCGGACCGGTTCGGGGTCCGGGTGCGACAGCTCTACGGTCTGACCGAGGCGGGAAGCGTGACCTGCGATCTCGCGCCGCCGGACACCGTCGACCCCGGGACCGTCGGCACGCCCCTCGGCACCGTCGTGGTGACCGTCGAGGACGACCAGGGCCGGGCGCTCCCCGCGGGTACGCCGGGCGAGATCGTCGTTCGAAGTCCCGCGGTCGAGGGCGGCGACGGCCGCGCGCTCCGCACGCGCGACCTCGGCGCTCTCGATCCGAGCGGGCGGCTCACGATCACCGGCCGCACGAGCCTCTTCATCAATACGGCGGGCAACAAGGTCGACCCGGCCGAGGTCGAGGCGGCACTCCGCGCGCATCCCGCCGTGGCCGATGTCGCCGTGTTCGGGCTCGCCGCCGCCCATGACGAGCAGATCGTGGCGGCCGTCGTCGTGCTCGCGAACGACGCGAGGACGACGACGGCCGAGATCCTGCGTGCGCACTGTCGCGAGCTCCTCGCTCCGCACAAGATCCCGCGCGTCCTGAGCTTCCGACCGGCGCTGCCACGCTCGGCGCTCGGCAAAGTACTGATCGGCCGCCTCCTCGCGGAGGCCTAAGCCGTGGGGATGCCGGCCGAAAAGCTCCGTCGCTTCGCGTGGCTCCTCGACGAGCTGTTCCGCATCCCCGGGACGCAGCAGCGGGTCGGACTCGACGCGCTCATCGGACTCGTGCCCGGCGTCGGCGACACGATCGGCGCCCTGCTTTCGACCTACATCATCATCGAGGCCGCTCGCCGAGGGGCGTCGATCTGGACGGTCACCCGCATGCTGGGGAACGTCGGCGTCGAAACCGTGTTCGGGGCGGTCCCGCTCCTCGGCGACCTGTTCGACGTCGTCTTCAAGGCGAACAGTCGGAACCTCGCCCTCCTCGGCGAGACGCTCGAGCGCGACGCGCCCCCGCGCGATCCCACCGGGGTGCTCCGGCTGGCATCGGTCCTCATCGTGGCGATCGTGGTCGCGATGCTGGCGGCGACGATGGCGCTCACCGTCGCGGTTTATCGCATCATTTTCGGATGATCGGGTCCGTCGAACGCAGATTTGACACCGACCCCCACCCATTGTTGAGTCCGAGGTTCGTGAGCGCTCGAACCCCTCGAGTCGCGCCGGTCGCTCCAACCGAGCCGTTCGTGTTCCCGAGCGCGCTCGCCGGTCGACGGGCGCTCGTGACCGGCGGCACGCGCGGCATCGGCCGCGCGATTGCGCTCGCCCTCGCGAGTGCAGGCGCCGAGGTCACCGTGACGTGGGCGCACGCGACCGCCGATGCCGAGCGGATGGAGGCCGAGCTGGGTGCGTCGGGCGCCCAGCATGCGGTGATCCGCTGCGACGTCGCCGATCCCGCCGCGGTGAGCGCGCTGTTCGCCGGCCGGACGGGTTCACGCGCCGTCGAGATCCTCGTGAACAACGCCGCCGTGACCCACGATGCGCATTTGATGATGCTCTCCGACGCCGCCTGGAACGACGTCCTCGCGACCAACCTGACCGGCGCCTTCCTCTGCGTACGGCCGGCGCTGCGGGGCATGATCGCCCACGGGTTCGGCCGCATCATCAATGTCGTCTCGCCGGCGGGCCTGCTCGGCAAAGCCGGCGCCTCGAACTACGCCGCGTCGAAAGGCGGCCTCCTCGCGCTCACCCGCTCGCTCGCGGCCGAGGTCGCGAGATTCGGGATCACGGTGAACGCGCTCTGCCCGGGCGTCATCGACACGGCGATGGTCGCGAGCGTCGCCCGCGAGGCGCGCGACGCGATGGCGGCGCGCATTCCCGCCGGACGCCTCGGGCGGCCAGAGGAAGTAGCGAGCGCGGCGGTGTTCCTCGCGCTGCCGCAGGCCGCATACATCACGGGAGCGACGCTCGCCGTGGACGGAGGTTTGACCACCGCATGACGATGGATCGCGACACGTTGAAGCGAAAGCTGAAAGAGCTCCTGGTCTCGGGTCTGCGCCTCCAAGACACCGACCCGACCACGATCGCGGACGACCAACCGATCTTCGTCGAGGGTCTCGGACTCGACTCCATCGACGCGCTCGAGCTGGTGGTTCTCATCGAGGAGCATTTCGGCATCGCGATCCCGGACGAGGAAGTCGGCAAGAGCGCGTTTGCCTCGATCGACGCGCTCGCGGAGTACATCAGCGCCGAGCAGGCTCGTGCCGGCTAGGAACGGCACGGGCGACACGCCGATCGTCATCACGGGGCTCGGGACGGTGAATGCGCTCGCGCGCTCCATCGCCGAGTTCTTGCCGGCCCTCCGCGCCGGCGCCTGTGCCATCGGACCCGTCACGGGGTTCGACGCGACCGGCTACCGGAGCCGGATCGCCGCCGAGGTGAAGGACCTCGCCGCACCGGACTGGATGCCCGCACCGCTCCGGCGGCGCGCGTCGCGCTCCGACCTCTTCGCGCTCGTCGCCGCCGCGGCCGCGATCGCCGACGCGGGACTCGACGTCGCCGCGGCGCCTACGCGGGTCGGGATCGTTCTCGGCGCGACGACCGGCGGCATGATGGCCGCCGAGAGCCAGCTGCGCGGCCGCATCGACGGCTCGCTGCCCCGCTATCGCAAGAGCGCGCTGCTCGGCACGCCGATCACGACGAGCGCGGATCTCCTCGCGGCGTGCTTCGGCGTCGCGGGGCCGCGGCTCGTGCTGAGCACCGCGTGCTCGTCGAGCGGCACGGCGCTAGGCGTGGCGCTCGATTGGATCCGGCTCGGGCGCGCGGACGTGGTGCTCGCGGGCGGGACGGAATCCATGTGCCGCACGATCTTCGCGGGCTTCAACGCGCTGCACGCGCTCGCGACGGAGCCCTGCCGTCCGTTCGACGAGAGGCGCGCGGGGCTCAGTCTCGGGGAGGGGGCCGCGCTGCTCGTGATCGAGAGCGCGGCCCACGCCGCGCGGCGGCACGCACGGGTACACGCTCGCCTCCTCGGTTACGGCATGAGCGCCGACGCCCACCACCTGACGGCGCCGCATCCGGAAGGCACCGGCGCCGCGCTCGCGATGGAGCGCGCGCTCGCGCGTTCCGGGGTCGCACCGGACGCGATCGACTACATCAACGCGCATGGTACGGGCACGCCGCTGAACGACGGCGTCGAGGCCGCCGCGATCCGCAAGGTGTTCGGCGCCGCCGCGCACCGCCTCGCCGTCAGCTCCACCAAGGCGGCGATCGGCCACACGCTCGGCGCCGCCGGCGCGATCGAAGGGCTCACGACGGTGCTGGCACTCCGCGAAGGATTCCTGCCGCCGACCGTCAACCTCGAGACGCCCGATCCCGCCTGCGGCCTCGACTTCGTTCCCCGTGACGCGCGCCCGGCGGCGCTCGCATACGCGCTCTCCAACTCGTACGGCTTCGGCGGGAACAATACGGCGGTGGTCTTCGGCCGTGCCTGAGAGAGTCGTGGTCACCGGCATCGGCGTCGTGAGCCCGCTCGGCCCGGCGGCGGCCTTCTGGCAGGGCCTCGTCGCCGGCGCATCGGGGATCGCGGCGATCGCCGCGCCAGCCGGCACGAGCTCGACGCGCCTCGAAGCACGCGCGCGCCACTGGAACGCGCGCGACCACGTGAGGCCCGCGCTGCTTCGGCGCATGGACCGCTGCTCGCAAATGGTCGTGACGGCGTGCCGGATGGCCCTCGCCGACGCCGAGCTGGCGCTCGCGGGCGCGGACGCGGAGGCAGCCGGCATCGTCCTCGGCACCGCCTTCGGCAACCTGACCGAGTCGGAGGATTTCCTGCGCGGGCTCTTCGCGAAAGGTCCGGCGCTCGCGAACCCCCTGACGTTCCCGAATCTCGTGCTGAACGCCCCGACCGGATACGTCGCCATCGATCTCGGTATCCGCGGCCCGAACCTCACGGTGGTCCGCGGCGAGGCGTCCGGCGAGGCGGCATTGGCGCTCGCGTACGACACGATCGTGACCGGACAGGCGGACGTGCTGCTCGCGGGCGGCGTCGACGAGCTGTCGCCCGCGCTGCGGCACATCCATGACGATCTGCACCTGCTGTCGCCGCGGGAGGGCGGCGGCGCGGAGTGGAGCAGCCCCTTCGATCGCGATCGCAACGGCATGGTCATGGGCGAGGGCGCCGCGATCCTCGTCCTCGAGAGTGCGTCGCACGCGCGGGCGCGTGGTGCGCGGCTCCACGCCGAGCTCGTCGGCCACGCGAGCGAGAGCATGCCGGCGAGCCCGCACGACTGGCCGACGGTCGCGACGGCCGCCGCCGCGCACGGTGTGGGACCGGAGCTCGCGGCCCTCGGATTCCGCTCCGCGGCGCGCGGAAGCGGGGCGACGCTCGTCGTGTCGTGCGCCAACTCGACCCGCCGCCTCGACGCCGTCGAATCCGCGCGTCTCGCGACGCTCCTCGGAGAGGACGACGGCCGGACGCTCGTGACGTCCTTGAAGGGGGCGATCGGCGAGCTCGGCGCGGCGGGCGCGCTCGGCGCCGCGGCGGCCGTCATGGCCCTCGGCGCGGGAGACGTGCCGCGGCTCGGCGCCCTTCGGAACGCCGATCCCGAGTGCACGCTGCCGCTCGCCCGTCCCGACGTGCCGGCGCCGGCGCGCGGCATCGGCGAGGTGCTCGTGACCGCGATGCCACGCGGCGGCGGCGGCGTGAGCGTCCTCTTCCGGAAACCATGACGATCCCCGCGCATTGGCGTGCGGCGCATTGCGCGGCCGCGCTCGCTCTCGTCGCCGCGTGCCTGCCGTTCGGGGATGCGGGCGCCGAGAACCTTCCGTCGCTCGCGACCCGTGCGGCGCGCTTTCCCGCGGTGCGCACCGCGACGGCCGCGTTCTCCCAGGAACGCGAGGTGTCGCTCGTCGACGAGGTGCTGCGCGCCCGCGGCACGATCGCGCTCGCGGCGCCCGCGTCGTTTCGCCTCGACGTCACCGCACCCGAGCCGATGACCCTCGTCACGGCCGGCGCCACGACGACCGTCGTCGACGCCGCCGGGAAAGCGACGGCGATTCCCGCCGAGTTCGCCGGCCTCGCGGCCTTCGCGCGGACCCTCACCGACCTGCTGCTCGGGAACCGCGCCCCAGGAGGATTCCGCGAAGAGTGGCGCGATTCCGACACGGTCGTCCTGACGCCGACGAGCGCCGATGCCGGCCCGTTCTCGGAGATCACGCTCGCGTTTCCGGCGAACGCGCCGCTGCCGCACACGATCACGCTCCGCGAGCGCGGGGGCGACCGCACGACCATTCGCCTCGTCGACCCGGCCCTGAACCAGCCGCTCGACCCGGCGCGGTTCCAACCACCGGCACCCAGAGGTAACGAGAGCACGCCATGACGACGACACGCCTCGCGGCGGCCGGTGACGCCGCCGCCGACTTCCTCCCCCACACCCCGCCGTTCCTGCTGCTCGACCGCATCGTCGCGATCGACGGACCGACGGGCCGATTCGTGAAGCACGTGACCGCCGACGATCCCCTGTTGAGCCCGGACGGCGAGCTCTCTCCGACGCTCGTGATCGAGGCCATGGCGCAGGGCGCGGGCATCGTGCTCGGCCGGCAGGAGCCGGAGCTCCGTGCCCGCGGCGCCGTGCTCGCGGCCGTCGATCACTGCGCGATCGCTGGGAGCGCCGGCATCGGCGACCAGCTCGAGGTCGAGATCACGGTCGCGCGCCGCTACGCGGGCATGGCGCGCATCCGGGCCCGCGCCAGCGTCGGCGCGCGCACCTGCGCGACCGCCACGCTGACGCTCGCGTTCGCGCCCGAGCTGAGCCTCACGGCGCCATGACCCGCGCCGCCCATTGCGCCGGCGCGGCCACGCTCGCCCTCGCCGCAATGCTCGCGACCGGCGGCTGCGCGTCACTCCTGACGCGCGCGCGTCCCGAGACGCCGCGCGCCGCCGATGCGATCGTCGCCGCCGTCGGCGCCCGCGAGCGCGCGCTTCTCGGTCTCCGCCTGACACTGTCCGTCCGCGCCACCGCGGGACCACCGGCAGCGCGCCTCGCCTCGCCCGCGTATCTCGCGATCGACGATCCGGAGCACCTGCGCCTGCAAGTGCTGTCGCCGTTCGGGGTGACGGCCCTCGACCTCGCGACGAGCGGCGACACGTACACGCTCAGCCTGCCGCTCCGCGGCGAGACGCGCGCAGGGCGCATCGATCTCGCCGCGCTGGCCGAAGGCACGACGCCGGAAGACGATCGCATGATCGTGGCGCTCGCTCTCCTCTTCCGGCCGAAGATGGATCGTGTGCGCTGCCGTCCGGCCGGACCGACCGCAGTCGCCTGCCCGGTCGGCCCCGACCTCGTTGCGACCGTCGCCGTCGACGACGCGCTCCGACCGGTGCGCGAAGAGTACCGCGACACCGGCGGACGTGTCCTTCTGGTGGCCGAGCTCTCCGACTACCCGCCCGCCGTCGACTCGGGCGCACTCCCGGGACGGATCACGATCTCCGACGGCCAGGGTGGACCGGCGCTCGTGATCCGGGTCGTGCGAAGTCGCCGCGCCGGGGATCCGGCGCCCACATGACCGGACGGCAACCGGCCGACGGAGAAAAATCCGTCCTTTTCGCCTTTCATGAACCCGCGCCGCCGGGGTACCTTGGCGGCTCCATGGCCACCGTCCGCCGTCCCCCTTCCATGTCGGTCGCCGTGCGCCTCGCTGCCCTCGTGCTCGTAGCGCTCGCCTGCGCGGCACGCGTCTCGGCGGAAGCTCTTCCGGGGCCGCAGCCGCGGATCGTGAACGGCGTCCTCACGACCGACTATCCGACCGTCGGCGCCCTCCTCCGCGGCACGAGCGCCGACACCGCGTCGACCTGGTGCTCGGGCACCATGATCGGATGCTCGACGTTCCTCACCGCCGCGCATTGCGTGGAGAATCGGTCGCCGGGCGACTTCTACGTCTTCCTGCCGCAAGCGGGGATGTTCGCGGTCGCGAGCTTTAACATCCACCCGACCTACGATTTTCCGGCAGGCGACGTCGCGGTCGTGAAGCTCGGCAGTGCCGTCACGGGCGTCGCGCCGAGCCGCATCGAGACCACCGCCGCGCCGCCGAACGGTTCGACCGGTACGATCGTCGGCTTCGGACGAAGCGGCGACCCCTTCTTCGACTACGGGCTGAAGCGCATCGGCAACGTCGTCACCGCCTCGTGCGCGGGCATCCCCGCGCCGGCCAACGACACCACCTCGGTCTGCTGGGATTACACGTCGCCCGTCGGCCCGCCCGGCACCGACTCGAACACGTGCAACGCCGACTCGGGCGGCCCGATGTTCGTCGATCAGGGCAGCGGCGCGCGCGTCGCGGGCATCACCTCCGGCGGCTCGGCGTCGAGCTGCCAGCCGACCGACCACAGCTACGACACGAACGTCTACAACTACCGCACGTTCATCGCGGACGAGGCCGGCGCCGATCTGTCCAACACCACGTGCGGCTCCGGCCCGCAGGTCGGTCAGGCGGGCACGACGACGCTCGCCTTCAGCGGCACCGTGAACGGTGGCGCGCCGAACGCGACGCATTCGTTCAACGTCGGGAACGGCGCGACGCGCCTCCTCGTCGCATTGAACGGCGTCGACGACGGCGCCAGCGACTTCGACCTCTACGTGAAGGCGGGAAGCGCACCGACCGAAGAAGTCTACGACTGCACGCGCCGCGGCCCGAATCAGTTCGGCGTCTGCGAGTTCACCGCGCCGGCGAGCGGCGCATGGCACGTGCTGGTCCATCGCTACGCGGGTGCCGGCACCTATCAGCTGACGGTCACGCAATTCGCGACGGCATGCGCGTCGCCCGGCAGCGACGGTGCCGCGTGCGACGACGGCAACGTCTGCACCGACGGCGACGAGTGTCAGGGCGGTGTCTGCGGCGGCACCGCGCTCGCGAACGGAACGCCCTGTAGCGACGGCAACGCGTGCACGAGCCCGGACACCTGCCAGGGCGGCACCTGTGCGAGCGCGCCCGTCGCGAACGGCACCCCGTGCGACGACGGCAATCCGTGCAGCCGCCCCGACACGTGCACGGCGGGCGCGTGTGGCGGCATCGCTCCCGCGCTCACCTGCAAGGCAGCCCCGTCGGAAGCGGGGCTTCTGATGCTCGACAATCGGACCCCGGACACGCGCGACAAGCTCGCCTGGACGTGGCGCAAGGGCGCGGTGACGACGGCGTCCGACATCGGCGACCCCACGACGTCGACCGCCTACACGCTCTGCCTCTACGACAACGTCGGTGGCATCCCGCAGCGTCGCCTCCTGCAGACGATCCCGCCGGGCTCGCGCTGGAAGGCGTTCTCGCGTGGCTACCGCTATCGCGACTCGACGCTCTCCGCTGGCGGCCTCCAGTCCATCACGCTGACGCAGGGAGCCACCGGCAAAGCGAGCGTCCAGGTGCGCGGCAAGGGTCAGCCGCTCGACCTTCCGGGCCTCCCGCTCTCGAAACAGCCGAACGTGACGATCCAGTTGCTGAGCCCGAACGCGTGCTGGAGCTCGACGTTCTCGTTGCCGCTCGAGAACAGCCTCGCGCGGTTCAAGGCCAAGTCGGACTAGACCATTCCACGCGAGGGATCCCTCCCTCGCAGCGCACCGTCACCTTGTCGCGTTCGAAGGCGTTGGGTAAGCCACCGACGGTGATGAACGCGAACGGACTGCGCGTCGCGATCGTCGGGGCGGGACCGGCCGGTGCGGCGCTCGCGACGCTGCTCGTGCAAGAGGGGCACGACGTCGTGTTGTTCGACGACGGGAAGCGGCCGGAGATCGTCGTCGGTGAATCGCTGATCCCGGCGGGAATTCCGCCGCTCCGGCGGCTCGGGGTCGAGGACGCCGTCGCGGCGATCGGGATGCACAAGCCGGGGGCCACGTTGACGTGGTCGGCGACGCATCGTTTCGCGTTCCGGTTCGCGCGCTACCGGAAGTGGATGGTGCCGTATGCGTACAACGTGCCGCGGCGCGAGTTCGATGCCGTGTTGCTGGCGCGCGCCGAGGAGGTCGGGGCGCGGCGCCTGACGATGCGGGCCGGGCTGGCGCGCGGTCACGGGGATGCCGAGCTCGTACTGGCGCCCGAGGCGATCGCGGCGACCGGGTGGCCGGCGCCCGATCTCGTGGTCGACGCGACCGGGCGTGCGCGCGTATCGGCACGTCTTCTCGAGATTCCGGCGACGACCGGTCCGCGGAACGACGTCGCCCACTTCGCGCACTACGAGGGCTACGCGTGGGACGCCGAGCCGGGACAGGTCCTGATCGACCGCATGGACGGCGGCTGGAGCTGGCGCATCCCGTTGAACGCGCGACTCTCGCTCGGCGTCGTCCTGAACCGCGCGACCGCGGCGCGGCTCGGCGCGACCCCCGAGGATCGGCTCGCGGCCGCGATCGCGAGCCATCCGGTGCTCGCCACGACCGTCGCTGGCGCGCGCCGCGTGACCGACGTCGCGACGTACGGCAACTACCAACTGATCTCGACGCGCGGGATCGGACCGGGCTGGGCAGCGATCGGCGACGCCTTCGGCTTCGTCGACCCGATGCTCTCTCCCGGCGTGATGGTCGCGTTGCGGTCGGCCGAGATGCTGGCCGCCTGCCTCGCGCCGTTCCGCGCGACGCGGCGCGACGCCGACCCCGCGACGCTCGCGAAGGCATGCGAGCCCTACGCGCGCGAGCTCACGCATCTGCTCGGCGCGTGGATGGAGCTCATCTCGTACCTCTACGACGGCCGCATGCTCGCGCTCTTCCGCGCCGGCAGCGACATGATGGCCGACCGCGGCGGCCGGTTCGCGCAAGCGCTCCAGGACCACATCGAGGCGAACATCGCCGGGCTCGCATCGGGCACGTCGATCACCTCGCGCTACAGCCTCGGCCTCCTGCGCTTTCTCGGCCGCCACGGGCTCCGCGGTGTCTCACCCGCGAGCCTCGCGATCCAATAGCCGATGGGCGCCGGCGCTCCGCTCTCGGTCGAGTCCGTGACGGCCGCGGTCGTCCGCTTCCTCAACACCGAGATCATGGCCGCGTCGGCCGCGATCGGTGCGGACGACGTGCTCAGCGACGCCGGCGTCGACTCGATGGCGCTTTTGAAGGTCCTGGTGTTTCTCGAGCGCGAGGTCGGCGTCTGGGTGCCCGACGAGGATCTCACCGACGACGTCGTGCGCACGGCGCGGACGCTCGCCGCCTACGTCTGCCTCCGCGCGACCCCGTGACCGGAGGCAGGCCGCCGTGACCAGGAAATCGCCGCGCTCGATCCCGCTGCTCGGCCCGGATGTCGTGCTCCTGGCGATGGCGGCGCTCGGCGGCGGTCCGGGGACGGCCGGGACGCCGAGCAGCAACGCCGTCCTCGCGCTCGAGCTCGCGGGCACCGTCGAGCGCGATCGCGTCGCGAAGGCGCTCGATCGCTTCCTCGCGATCTGCCCGTGGCTCGGCGGCCGCCTCGTCCGCCCGCGTCCCTGGGGCCGGCTCTGCTGGCGCGTGCCGCGCGGGGGTCCGATCCCACCGCCCATCGTCACGACCACACTGGACAACCGCTCCGAGCATGCGCTCGCCGCCGTCACGGACGGCGAGCTCGCCGCGACCATCGACCCGCGCCGCGAGCCACCGCTCCGCGTCACGCTCGCGACCGACGGCTCCCGAACGCACCTCGTGCTGACGTGGGCGCACGCCCTCATGGATCCGCACGGCAGCGAGCACCTCCTGCGACTCCTCGCGACGCTCGACGAGAGCGGCGCCGAGCCCTTCGCAACCCGGCCCGTCGTCGTCGCCCCGCCCGAGACGCGGCCCCTCCGCGAACGCGGCGCGCTCGCGACCAAGAGCGTCGCGCATCTGAAGACGCTGGCGCCCGTGCCGCCGCGCTCGCTCGCGGCGAAACCCCACGAGACGGCGCCGCCCGGCCCACGCCATTGGCGCTTTCGTTTCAGCGCCGACGCCGCACCGACCGACCGCCTACGCCACGGCATGCCCTGGCGGCTCGCGGTCGTCGCGACCGCAATGCGCGCGCTCTTTGCCGAGCGCGGCCTCGCCACCGACGTACCGTTCCTCATTCCGGTCTCGGTGAACCGCCGGCCGCGCGGCGAACACGGACCCGTCCTCGGCAACTACCTCGCGTTCCACTTCGCCCGCGCGCTCCCGCCCGCCGACACCGATCCCATGCCGCTCGCGCGCGCGCTCCGCGACCAGCTCGCCGATGCCGTCCGGAACGACGAGCTCGAAGCCGCCTGGGCCGGGCTCGGCTTCGCGCGCTGGCGACCGCTCCGGGCGCTCTTCCGCGAGCTCCCGTGGACCGAGAGCGGCGACTTCTGCTCGTTTCACTTCGCCGACACCGACGCGCTCCTCCCGGATCGGACGCACCTCTTCGGTGCGCCGCTCGTCGACGGCTACCACGTGGCGGTCGTGCCGGCGCGGCCGGGCGCGGGGATCTTCTTCGGCCGCCGTGGCGCGGTCGAGAGCGTCGTCGTCAGCACGACCGACGGCGCCCTCGACGACGCCGATGCGCGCCGTATCGCCGACATCGTCGGCGAAGCAATGGGGTGGCGAAGGCTCGACCAGGAAGCACGCGGGGTTGACGGGCCGGCGCGCGCGTAGAATGTGAGCGTCCTCTTCCACTCAATCCACCCCGAGGAGCCCATCCGCATGTTCGAGCGCGACACCCTGTACATCGGCGGTACCCACGAGAAGCCGTCCTCCAGCGACGTGATCGACGTCTATTCGCCCTTCACCGAGGAGCGGGTCGGACGCGTGCCGGAAGCGCACGAGGCCGACGTCGATCGGGCCGTCACGGCGGCGCGGCAGGCCTTCGAAGAGGGTCCCTGGGCACGGTCGACTCCTGCCGAGCGTGCCGACGTCCTCGACAAGCTCCTCGCCGGTCTCCAAATGCGCTCCGGCGACATCGCGAGCCTGATCTCGTCGGAGATGGGCTGCCCGATGAGCTTCGCGCACGCCGGCCAGGCGTTCGCGACGACCATGGTGGTCGAATTCTACGCGCAGCTCGCCCGCACGTTCCCGTTCGAGGAGACGCGGCCCGCGATGGTCGGTTCGGCGCTCGTCCGCCAGGAGCCGGTCGGCGTCGCGGCGGCGATCGTCCCGTGGAACGTCCCGCTCTTCACCATCATGCTGAAGCTGGCACCGGCGCTCGCGGCCGGTTGCTCGATCGTCATCAAGCCGGCGCCCGAGACGCCGCTCGACGCGTATCTCCTCGCCGACGTCCTCGACGAGGCCGGCGTGCCGAAAGGCGTCGTCAGCATCCTCCCGGGCGGCCGCCAGATGGGCGAGTACCTCGTCACCCACCCCGGCATCGACAAGGTCGGCTTCACGGGCAGCACCGCCGCCGGCCGGAAGATCGCGGCACTCTGCGGCGAGCGCCTGCGGCGCGTGACGCTCGAGCTCGGCGGCAAGTCGGCCGCGATCGTCTGCGACGACGCCAACCTCGACGAGGTGATCGCTCCGATCGTCGGCGCCGGCACCATGAACAACGGCCAGGCCTGCGTCGCCCAGACGCGCATTCTGCTGCCGAAGTCGCGCTACAAGGAAGGCGTCGACGCGCTCGCCGCCGCCGTCGGCGCGCTCAAGGTCGGCGATCCGTCCGACTTCTCGACCGAGATCGGCCCGCTCGTCGCCGAACGCCAGCGCGACCGCGTGCTCGGCTACGTCGCGAAGGGCAAGGCCGAGGGCGCACGCTGCGTAGTCGGCGGCGGCCGTCCGAAGGACTTCGCGAAGGGCTACTTCGTGGAGCCCACCCTCTTCGCCGACGTCGACAACCGCATGACCGTCGCCCAGGAGGAGATCTTCGGACCGGTGCTCTGCGCCATCCCCTACGAGACCGAGGCCGACGCGATCCGCATCGCCAACGACTCGGAGTACGGCCTCTCCGGCTCCGTCTGGACGAGCGACCCGAAGCGCGGCATCGAGATCGCCCGCCGCATCCGCACCGGCACCCACAACGTCAACTTCTTCATGATGGCGATGACGGGCCCGTTCGGCGGCTTCAAGAATTCCGGCCTCGGCCGCGAGCTCGGTCCCGAGGGTCTCCGCGCGTACCTCGAGCCGAAGACGATCTGCCTCGCGCCGGGGATCGAACCGTAGCGTAGGGCCATGGGTGTCGTGCACCGGTTCGCTGGCGACGCCGGTCCCTTCCGCTGGGACGGCGTCCCCGTCGAGCCGTACGCGCCCGGCGTGTCGTCCGGCACGCGTCAGGTGCTGATCGGCCCCGCCGAGGCGGCACCGAACTTCGCCGTGCGCTACTTCGAGGTCCCGCCCGGCCGGCCCGCGCTGCTCGACGCCCATGCCCACGATCACGGCGTCGTGGTGCTGCAAGGCCGCGGGCGCGTCCGCCTCGGCGACGAAGAGCACACGATCGGCTTCGGCGACGTGATCTACGTCGCCCCGCACGAGCCGCACGCGTTCGAAGCGGACGGCCCGGAGCCGCTCGGGTTCCTCTGCGTGGTGCCGGCGAAGCGCTGAGACGTGGCGCCGACGACCCAGCGCAGCACGCGCAACGCACGGAGCGTGTTCCAGCGGCTGGGCTCCCCGACAGTCTCCGGAAACGGAAAAGCGAGCGCTTCGTCGTGCGTGCCTTCGAGCA
>DAIQBH010000043.1:17321-30085 GCA_036781285.1 Thermodesulfobacteriota bacterium
CCGACAGTCTCCGGAAACGGAAAAGCGAGCGCTTCGTCGTGCGTGCCTTCGAGCAGCCACCGACCGGCGGGCGTCCGTTTCTGCTCCAGGAGCTCGCGCGCCTCGCTCATCGAGCGGACGTCGAACGCCTCCCCGGTGCCGCGGAAGTAGTCGAGCGCGCGCAAGACGTCATAGCGGTAGCGTGGCGGATAGGAGAGCTCGAGGAAGCGCGGATCCACGACGGTTCCCGTGGAAAGGCGGCGGAACAAGTGGCGCCGCCGCAGATACTCTTCGCCGCGCCGGCGTGCGGTGGTGAGCTCTGTGCTCGAACCAACGCGACGCTCGAGCTCGAGTAGCCCCTCGAGCACGCAGATCGTCGTGTGAAACGAGGAGCAACGGCTCTTCGGAGCCTCGCAATTCCAGCCGCCGTCTGCGAGCTGCTCATCGAGCAGGCGCGTCGCTAGCGAGAGACTGGGACGGTCGAAATAGGCGCCGAGCGCGAGCGCGCCACCGTTGATGCACGGCTCCGTTTCGCCCTCGAAGAAGGGTTTGCCGCCGAGCTCGGCGGCCCAGCGAAAGCCGGACTCCAGGCGGTCGAGCGCGGCTTGGACGACCGCTGCGCGCGGGTCCACGCCCGTCGCGCGCAGCAGCTGGAGCGTGAAGAGTGTGGGGAGCCACTCCGGCTCCTCGGCATTGTGCCATGCCCCATTGGGAGCCTGACACTCGAGGATTCGAGCGCCGAGCCCTTCGTGCGCGACGCGCGCGCGTTCGGCGGCGACCGCTGCGGGCGACGCATCGCTCAGGTCGCGCAACGCTTGCCAACGGATGGCGGGATCGGAGTCGAGCAGCCAAGCGAGCGGGTCCACGGCGGCAGGTTAGTCCAGCCCGGTGCGCGCGTCTTCGGCAGCGCGACCTCCGAATCGAGCGCGACCCAGCTCCGGGGTACGGACGCCACGACTACCGCCTCGCGACGGACCCAGGAAATCGGGATCGACTCAGGGCCCCTTGGCGCCGAAATGCGTGGCGTCGTGCCTGGTCGGTACCGCGAAGGTCGCTTGCCAGCACGAGAATCCGGTCGCGCCGTCGCTGATGACGAGTTGCACCGTGACGGGGAGCTGGAGCGCAGAGAGCGGCGCGGGCAGCGGGAGGAGCGCGCCTTTCCCTTTCACCGCGATCTTGGTTTTCGTGCTCGCCGGCGGGGACTTGAGCGTGATGGCCGTGATGCCGTCCTGGGTTCCGGCGGAATCCTTGTAGGCATAGCCCTTGGGAGAGAAGCTGCTGCCGACCTGCTTCCAGCAAGGCCTCGTGCCGCAGGTTCCGCCTGCGGCGACCTGCGCATCCATCAACGGCTGCGTGTTGGCGGACGCATCGTAGATGCACAGACGGATCGATTCCGCCGAGTTGTCCACCGGGTCGCGAAATTCGTCGAAGTCGCTGCTGCCGTCGGCGCTCCAGTTGAACTGGAACCTGTCGCTGGCCGGCGTCGAGCCGTCCTTCATGAGGACCCGGGCTCGCACCGGCAACGCGGGATGACACCCGCTTTCAGGTGCGGGCGGACACTCGTAGTGAGAAGGCGTCGCCGTGGGTGTCGGAGTCGGGGTCGTCGTCGGCTCGTCCGTCGCGGTCGGCGTCGCTGTCGCCGTCGGCGTCGTCGTCGGTGTCGGCGTGCTCGTGACGGTAACCGTCGGCGTGCTCGTAGCGGTAACCGTCGGCGTGCTCGTGACGGTCGAGGTCGGCGTCGGCACTGGCGTGGGCGTCGCCGTGACGACTGGCGTGGACGTCGCCGTGCCGGTCGGTGTGGGAGCGCCGTCGGGCGTCGACGTGACCGTCGGCGTGCCCGTCGGCCCGATGACGTCCGGCTCATAGAGCTCGGCATTGCTGAGAGAGACGCCGTTGTGGCCGCCCGCGACCAGCACTTTACCACTGGAAATGAGGGTGGCCGTGTGCCCGTCGCGCGCATTGATCATCGTGGCGGCGCTGGCCCACGTATTGGTCGCCGGATCGTAGAGCTCGGCACTGGCGTTCTCGTTGTTGGCGCTCTGGTCTCCGCCTGCGACCAGCACCTTGCCGTCGGTCAGCAGGACGGCCGTATGCCTGGAGCGCCTGGTGGTCATGCTCGAAGCGTTGGTCCAGGCGTCGCTTGCCGGGTCATAGAGCTCGGCGCTCGTCAGCGCGAAGCTCGAGGTTGGCGAGAGACCTCCTACCGCCAGCACCCTGCCGTCGGGCAGCACCGTTGCGGTGTGGTTGTAACGCGCCGTTCCCAGGGAGTCGGCCGCGCTCCACGTGTTGCTCGTCGGGTCGTAGAGCTCGGCCGTGGCCAGGCCCAGGCTGTTGTAGCCGCCCGCCACCAAGACCTTGCCGTTGGAGAGCAAGCTCGCCGTATGCCAATAGCGCGCGGCCGCCATGGACCCGGCGGAGCTCCAGGTGTTCGTCGCCGGGTCGTAGAGCTCCGCGCTGCTCAGCCAACTGCTACTGAACCCGCCGGCAACGAGGACCTTGCCGTTCCCGAGCAACGTCGCCGAATGCCGATACCGACCGGTGGTGATGCTGGCCGCGGTGTTGATCGTGTTGGCCACCGGATCGTAGAGCGACACGCTGGTCGCAGCCGTATTGCCGCCCACGATCAGCACGTGGCCGTTCGGCAGCGACGTGACCGTGTGCTCCCGACGCGAGCTGAACGGCATGATCGGCCCAGCGCTCCAGAGGTTGGTCGCTGGGTCATAGAATTCGGTATGCGGCGTAACGAAAGCGCTGCCGCCATGCCCTGCCACGACGAATACTTTCCCGTTCGGCAGCAACGTGGCCGCGTGCAGGTGGCGCCTTTGTGCCATGGCGACCGCGGTCATCCAGGTGTTGCTCACCGGGTCGTACAGCTCGCTGCTCCGCAGATACGAGTCGTCGTTGTTGAAACCCCCGGCGACGATCACCTTGCCGTTGCCAAGTAGCGTCGCCGTATGGGCGTACCGCCCGGTCCCGACGTTGGCAGCAGCGCTCCAGGTATTCGCGCTCGGGTCATAGATCTGAGCGCTGTTGACAGCCACGCCCCCGGTCTCGACCGTCCCCTCGAACCCTCCCACCACCAGCACCTTGCCGTCGGGCAGCAAGGTCGCGGTGTGCCGGTCGCGCCCGTCCGCCATGGAGGGGACCGCGCTCCACGTGTTGGTCGGCGGATCGTAAAGCTGGGCAGTGGCCTGGGCTATGCCGTTCGGGAAAACGGCGCCGTTGATGCCTCCCGTGACCAATACCTTGCCGTTGTCGAGCAACGTGGCCGTGTGATTGTAGCGAATGCCGGTCATCGACGCGGCGGCGCTCCAGCCGTCGGTCGTCGGGTCGTAGATCTCGGCGCTGTTCAGGACGGTAGTCCCGTTGATGCCAGCTGCGAGAAGCAGTCGGCCGTCGGACAGCAATGTCGCCGACGGGTAGCGGCGGGGCGTCGCCATGGAGGTGGCTGCACTCCAGGTGTCGGTCGTCGGATCATAGAGCTCGGCGCTGTTGAGTGTGAGGGTGCCGCCGCTGGAGCCTCCCACAACCAATACTTTGCCGTTCGGCAGCAAGGCGGCGCCGTGGGTGGCACGCACCGTCGCCATGGAAGCAGCCGCACTCCAGGTGTTCGTCGCGGGGTCGTAGAGCTCGACGCTGGCGACCGGTCCACCGTTGGAGCCTCCCGCAACCAACACGTGCCCGTTCGGCAGCAGGGTGGCGGAGTGACCGGACCGACCGGTCGTCAACGGCGCCGCGTCGCTCCAGGTTTTGATCGTCGGGTCGAAGAGCTCCACCCTGCTGGGGTTCTGAGAGCCTCCCACGAGGAGGACTCTCCCGTCGGGGAGCAACGTCTGCGTGGCCTGATAGTGCTGGCTCGACATGATCATCCCGGCGTCGTTGCCCGCGAAGCTCCATGCGTCGGCGCTGACCTGCGCCGGCGCGCAGAGGCTCACGCAGAGCGCAAGCATCGACCCGAGCAGAAGCGCCGAGATGGCGCGCCGCGTTCCGGCGTGCAGATGACCCCCGCGGAAGGTCGAGCTGGTTCTCGTTGCCATGGCGATGGTGGGATCGCGGCCGGGTCGGGTGGTAGCCGAAGTTCGGGCGACGTGTCCACGACAAAATGAGGCGCGTGCGCCCGGCCGTGACCCGAGCCCGAGGCGCTAGCGGTACGACTTCTGCAGCGCCTCGAGCGCCGCGGCGCCCGGGCAGAGGCTCTCGTACGGAAGCTGCGCGAGCGGCGTCGCGGTCGTCTTGTTCGCGGCGTGCATCTCGCTACCGGCGGGATCGAGGAAGAGGACCTTGGTGAAGCGGACGACGCTGCGCGCGACGAACGTGGCGCCGAGCGAGAGCGCGAGCAGCCGATGCCCTGCGGACAGGCAACGAAACGTAATCGACGAGCACTGACCGCGTCAGTCCGCGACGTCCACGTAGCGCGCGACGACGACGTCGCACGCGTCCGGCTGCCGGCAAGCGGTGCCGGCGGCGGTGATACGGTCGGCGGGAAGAGACGCGAACGCGTAGTAGCCGGTGTTCTGCGCCCGATGGGCGTCGAGAAGGGTGACGACGAGACCCGTGCCGGCGAAGCGCGCATCACCCGCACCGTCGGCGCGGAGCCGGTAGACGACGGGCGCAGGGTATCCGTTCCCGGTCACTCCGACGCCCGTCACCTCGCCGTTCGCGGCCACGGTGAACGCGGAGAATAGACCGGGCCGCCGAGGATCCTCGAGGCGAGCGGAGTACAGCGGATCCTGCACGCCTCGCGCGTCGAGGAGCGCGACGCCACCCGCCGCATTCCCTACCAACGCACCACCGCCGGGAACCGCAGCTATGGTCGCACCGCTTCCGAGCGCGGCGACGGTTGCGCTGCCACTGTGCCCGAACGCGTTCAGCCTGCCGGTCGCGTCGTAGACGAGCACCGCGGGATTGAACGCGAGGCCTTCGTAGCGGGTGCCGGCGACCAGGATGCTGCCGTTCTCAGCGAGCACGGCGGTTCGGAAGTCGATGTCGACGCCGTCCGCGGGTCGCGGCCCCAGCGCGAGGCCGACCGGGAGAGGCGGACCGCCGCCGAACGTCGCATCGGCAGCTCCGCTGGCGTCGAAGCGTTGGAGCCCGGAGGCGGCACGATCCGTCGTTCCGACCGCGAGCATGCCGCCGTCGGGAAGCGGTACGAGCTCCGATACTCGGGAGAGCGCGACGAGAGAGCTGCCGTTCTCGCTCACGACTCCTCCGTTCCGCGAAAAGCGCGACAACCGAAGAGCCGGTCCCGATCCGTCGAGCACCCAGACGTTACCGTCGTTGCCGAACGCGGCGTGGGTCGGCTCGGTCGCGACGGTCACGACCTCGTCGTCGATGCGAGCACCGTCGGGAAGAAGCAGACGCGCGATCCGCACCGTCGTCGACGTCGTGACTCGATCCAACACGATGAGCTCGACACCGCCGTCGGCGAGCACGCGGAGCGAATGCCGTCCGACCGTCGCGGTTCCGGCTGCCGGCAAGAGCACGATACCGCCGGCCCCGAACGTCGGGTCGAGATCGCCCGCGGCCACCGCCGCCGGTGTCCCCGTCGGCTCGGGGGTCGCGACGAGTGTCGCGGTCGGAGATGGGGATGGCGGGTCGGCCGAGGACGATCCGCTCGACCCGCCACCGCAGCTCGCGAGCACCACGGCGAGAGCGGCGAGAATTGGAAGTGGAGGCGAACGGCGCATCAGTCGTCCGACGGCTGGTGCGGCCAAATCTTTCACTAGGCGCCCCGCCGCCAACGCCCTCGACTCGCGCCATCGCCGAGCGGCAGAAACCCTTTCGGTTGCCACGTAGGCCTTGCTTCCGTTGCACGATCGTAGCCGCGTGCACGATCGCCGCCTACACGCCTGGGCGTTCCAGTCTGCGTGGACCGGACCCCCGTGAACGAGCTCCGGCTTCTCTCATCCGAAGCGCGGACCACCACACCGGTCGGCCGCCGACGACTAACGCCTCGCTATCGGACCGTCACCGGCCGACGAGGCTCCCGGGGGACGGCCCCGAAGAACGACCCACTCGCGCATCGCGGTCCGGAGAAGCGGCGTCGGGTGCGCGAGGAACCTCCGCCATTCGGCGGGCGTGTAGATCAGCAAGTCGAGCGGCGGCAGGCCGTCATCGAGATCCGGAAAATCTCGAAACCGATCGGGGAACGACCGCTGCGACGGCGCGACCAGTATCAGGTCGACATCGCTGTCGGCCGTGGCGCTACCCCGCGCATAGCTGCCGAATACGTACGCCTCTCGCACGTGCACCGGGAGACGCCGCCGCAGCAGCGCCACCAACTTGGCTCGCGACAACGGCGGCGGGTCCGGCCACAGCACGTCGGGGGGATGAGTCCGCGCGGCCGTCGTCACTTGCTCTTCCCGTCGAGCGCCGTCTTGGCGGCCGCATAGATCTTCCTCGCATGCGCCAGCGCTTCCTTCGCGTGCGTCGCGCTGAACATCTCGAACGGCGCCCCCGCCGGCAAGCCGTCGGGATAGCGCCCCGCGATGTAGTACCGGTCGAGGGTCTGGGCAGCCTCCTTCAGAGCGCCGTTCATCTTGAGCGTCGCAGCGAGCTTTACGAGGCTGTGGGTGAACACCGCGCGCGCACCACGTGCGAACAAGACGCTCTTCAACGCTTTCTCTGCGCCCTGCTGACAGATGAAGCAGCACTGCGAGTAGAACTTCCCTCGCAGTGCGGCCCGCGCGAACTTCAAATCGTTCTGCGCCTGCCGCCACCAGTCATCGGCACGGTTCTCGGTCACGCTTGCCGCCTATCACGGGCCCGCACCGAGCCCAATCGGACGCCGCTAGCGATACGACTTCTGCAACGCTTCGAGCGCCGACGCGCCGGGGCAGAGCTGCTCGTACGGCAGCTGCGCCAACGGCGCCGCGATCGTCTTGTTCGCGGCGTGCATCTCGCTGCCGGCGGGGTCGAGGAACAGGAGGCCCGTCGGGATCGCGCCCGCGGCCTGGTGCTCGCGGAGGTAGGCGACGACCGCGTCGCGATCGGACGGGTCGTAGCCCTCGGGCACCTTCGTGAAGCGAACGATGCTGCCGTCGTGCATCGGGACCGCGATCTCGTCGCCGTCGGCGTATTCCGCCGTGATCTCGGCCGCGGGCGGCACGAAGTCGGCTTGTACGATCGGCTCCTGGTTCTTCCGCGTGTACTTGTAGCTCTTCGTCGAGCCCTCGTGGTCGTTGAACGTCACGCACGGCGAGATGACGTCGACGAGCGCGAAGCCCCGGTGGCGTAGGCCGGCCTTCAGGATCGGCACGAGTTGCGCCTTGTCGCCCGAGAAGCTCCGCGCGACGAACGTCGCGCCGAGCGACAGCGCCAGCATCACGGGATCGATCGCCTGCTGCGTGTTGGGCTCGCCGTACTTCGACTTCGAGCCCGGGTCGGCCGACGCCGAGAATTGCCCCTTGGTGAGCCCGTACACGCCGTTGTTCTCGATGACGTAGAGCGCGTCGACGTTCCGGCGGATGGCATGGCTCATCTGGCCGAGGCCGATCGAGAGGGAGTCGCCGTCGCCGCTGACGCCGATGTACAGGAGCTCGCGGTTGGCGGCCGACGCGCCGGTCAGGATCGCCGGCATGCGGCCGTGCGCGGAGTTGAAGCCGTGCGCGCCCGAGAGGAAGTACGTCGGCGTCTTCGACGAGCACCCGATGCCCGAGAGCTTGGCGACCATGTGCGGAGCGACGTCGAGCTCGAAGAACGCACGCGTGATCGCGGCCGTGATCGAGTCGTGGCCGCAGCCGGCGCAGAGGGTCGACATCGCGCCCTCGTAATCGCGCACGGTGAGCCCGAGTGCGTTCTTCTGGAGCGAGGGATGCCGGGCGGCGGGCTTCTTGATGAAACTCATTATGACGACACCTGCCCCACCGGCGTCGCTCGGCCGGTGCCGCGGATCTGGTGCACGATGCTCGTCACGACCTGATCGGCCTGGAGCGGCATGCCGCCGTAGGAGAGCACCGAGTAGAGCTGGTGCTTGTGGACCCCGGTCTCGAGCGTGAGGAGCGCGCGGAGCTGGGCGTCGCGGTTCTGCTCGACGACGAACATGCGGTCGTGCGAGCGCAGGAACGAGTCGACCTCGGGCCCGAATGGGAAGCCGCGGATGCGGAGGTAGTCGCCGTGGATGCCGTTCCGGGCGAGCTCGGCGAGGGCCTCGCGCACCGCGAGGTCGCAGCTCCCGACCGTCACGACGCCGAAGCTCGCGTTCGGCTGGGTTTCGATCACGGCGGCGGGGACGGCGTTCCGCGCGGCGAAGTGCTTCCGCGCGAGCCGATCCATCACTTCCTGGTACTCGTCGGGGAGCTCGGTGTAGCCGCCGAGCTTGTTGTGGCCCGACCCGCGCGTGAAGAAGGCGCCCTTGGCGCTGACGCCCGGCAGCGTGCGCGCCGCGACGCCGTGCTCGTCCTCGGGCGAGTAGCGGTGGAACTTCGGGAGGGCCTCGATCTCCTCCTTCGCGAGCACGCGGCCGCGGTCGGGCCGGTAGCCGTCGTCCCACGAGAGCCGCGGCACGACCCAGTCGTTCATGCCGATGTCGAGGTCGGAGAGGAGGAACACCGGCGTCTGGAAGCGCTCGGCGAGATCGAACGCGCGGACGGTGAACTGGAAGCACTCGGCCGGGTTCGCCGGAAAGAGAAGGATGTGCTTCGTATCGCCGTGCGAGGCGTACGCGCAGAGGAGGATGTCGCCCTGCTGCGTCCGCGTCGGCATGCCGGTCGACGGCCCGACGCGCTGCACGTCGACGATCACCGCCGGGATCTCCGCGTAGTACGCGAGCCCGACGAGCTCGCCCATGAGCGAGATGCCGGGCCCCGAGGTCGCGGTGAATGCGCGGGCGCCGTTCCAGCCGGCGCCGATCACCATGCCGATCGCGGCGAGCTCGTCCTCGGCCTGGAGGATGCAGTAGCGCCGCTCGCCGGTCTCGGCGTCGACGCGGTACTCCTCGCAGAGCTCCGTGAACGCATCGAGCACGCTCGTCGACGGCGTGATCGGGTACCAGGCGGCGACCGTCGCGCCGGCGTAGACGGCGCCGAGCGCGGTCGCCGTGTTGCCGGTGATGAGCACCTTGTCCGCGGTCTCATCCATGGTTTCGAGGCGGATCGGCAGCGGGCAATCGAAGTGCGTCTTGGCGTAGTCGTAGCCGAGACGGATCGCCTTCGCGTTCGACGTCATCAGCTTCGGCTTCGCCGCGAACTTCTCCGTCAGCATGACCTGGACGACCTCCATGTCGATGTCGAGGAGCGCGGCGAGCGTGCCGACGTAGACGATGTTCTTCATCAGCGTGCGCTCGCGCGCCTCGCTGAAGTGCTCGATGCAGAGCTTGGCGTACGGGACGCCGAGGAAGGTCACGTCCGAGCGCATGAGGGTCGTCGCGAGCGGCCACGACGAGTCGTAGAGCACCCAGCCGCCCGGCCGCACCTCGTCGATGTCCTGCGCGTAGGTCTCGGCGTTCATCGCGACCATCAGATCGAAGCGCGCGGTGCGGGCGGTGTGGCCGTCTTTGTTGACGCGGATCTCGTACCAGGTCGGCAGGCCCTGGATGTTCGACGGGAAGAGGTTCTTCCCGGAGACCGGGATCCCCATGCGGAAGATCGCCTGCATGAGGAGGCTGTTTGCGCTCGCGGAGCCGGTGCCGTTCACATTGGCAAGCTTGAACGCGAAGTCGTTCGTCTGTTCCTGTTTCGGCCCCGTGCGCTCGAGCGCTTCGCGCTCGATGCTCCGATGGCCCTCGGCGCCCGAAGTGAATTCGGGCGCCTCGCTCGCGCCCCCCGAATCTACCTTGCGGTGGAGCATGATCCTCGTCCGGCGTAGGGGATCTTCAGATCGAACTTCTGCATGTCCCACGCGGCCGTCGGGCAGCGTTCGGCGCAGAGCCCGCAGTGGACGCAGAGATCCTCGTCCTTCACCATCACCCTCCCCGTCTGCGGCAACGGCCCCGACACGTAGAGGTCCTGGGTCACGTTGGGCGCCGGCGCGCTCAATCGACCGCGAAGCGTCGCTTCGCTTCCCGGCCCCGTTATCGTCAGGCACAGGACCGGGCAGACGTCGATGCACGCGTCGCACTCGATGCAGAGCTTGTCGGTGAAGACGGTCTGCACGTCGCAGTTGAGGCAACGCTCCACTTCGCGCGCCGCCTGCTCCGGCGAGAACCCGAGCTCGACCTCGACGTTCAACTGCTTGAAGCGCTCCGCGAGCTCGACGTGCGTCATCTTCTCGCGCTTCCCGGGATTGTAGTCGTTCTTGTAGCTCCACTCGTGGAGCCCCATCTTCGTGCTGACGAGGTTCATCCCGCGCGGCAGGCGCTCGGCGACCGACACGCCCTGGCAGTGATTGTGGATGGAGATCGCCGCCTGGTGGCCGTGCTCGGCGGCCCAGATGATGTTCTTCGGCCCGAACGCCGCGTCACCGCCGAAGAAGATCCCCGGACGCGTCGTCGACTGGAAGGTCACCGGGTCGACCTTCGGCTGCCCCCAATCGTCGAGCTCGATCCCGAGGTCGCGCTCGATCCACGGAAACGCGTTCTCCTGCCCGAGGGCGAGGATCACGTCGTCTGCTGGAATGAAGACCGCATCCAACGGCTTCTGTACGAGCTGGCCGTTCGTCCCTTCCGACGACTCGTACCGCTGGAACTCCATGCCGAGGAGCCGGCCGTTCTCGACGACGAACGCCTTCGGCTCGTGGTCGACGACGATCTCGATCCTCTCCTCCTCGGCGTCCTCGAGCTCCCAGGGCGACGCCTTGAAGTACTTGCGCGGCTTCCGCGCCATCACCTTGATCGAGGTGGCTCCGAGCCGGGCCGCACTCCGGCAGCAGTCCATCGCGGTATTGCCGACGCCGATCACGAGCACGCGCTTCCCGACCGAGTCGACGTGGCCGAACGCGATCGACTGGAGCCAATCGATGCCGATGTGGACGTTCGCGGCCGCTTCGTGGCGGCCGGGAACGTCGAGGTCCTTGCCGCGCGGGGCGCCGGTGCCGACGAAGACGGCGTCCCATCCGTCGGCGAGGAGGCCCCGCATGCTCTCGACGCGCGTCCCGTACCGGACGTCGACTCCCATCGAGAGGATCATGTCGATCTCCTCGTCGAGCACGCGCTCGGGAAGCCGGAACGACGGGATGTTGGACCGCATGAGCCCCCCGGGGACCGGCAGCGCCTCGAAGATCGTGACGTCGTAGCCGAGCGGCATGAGGTCGTTCGCGACCACGAGCGACGCGGGGCCGGCGCCGATCAGCGCGACACGTTTCCCGTTCTTCTGCGCCGGCGCCTTCGGCAGGAGGTCGCGCACGTCGTCGCGGAGATCGGCGGCGACGCGCTTCAAGCGGCAGATCGCGACCGGCTTTTCCTCGACGCGGCCGCGGCGGCACGCCGGCTCGCACGGCCGGTCGCACGTGCGCCCAAGGATCCCCGGAAAGACGTTCGACTGGCGGTTCAGGAGGTACGCGTCGGTGTGCCGCCCCTGCGCGATCAGCCGGATGTACTCGGGCACGTTGGTGTGCGCCGGACACGCGTACTGACAGTCGACGACTTTGTGGAAGTATTCGGGGTTGTGGACGTCGGTTGGAGGCACGGATGCGAATTGCGTATCGGAAAGCGGATATATAGCGGTTGCGACGGGGTTGCCAGCACGGAATGCGTGTTTCGGCCCGTTCGATGCCGCCCGCCGCGTCTGGTACCGGGAGCTGAATGCCGAGCGAGCGCTACGACGTCGTGGTGGCGGGAGGGGGCAGCGCGGGGATCGCGGCGGCCGTCGCGGCGGCGCGTGATGGAGCCCGCACGCTGCTGATCGAACGTTACGGCTTCCTCGGCGGCATGGCGACGGCGGGCATGGTCGGCACGATCTGCGGGCTCTATCTCACGGGCCCGGCGGCGCCCGGGTCGACGGGCGGCGACGCTCCCGAGCGGCTGAACGACGGGCTCGCGGGCGAGATCGCGGATCGGATCGAACGGCTGCCGGGCAGCGAGCCGCCGCTGCGACGCGGCCGCACCTGGGTCGTCCCATACGTTCCGCACGAGCTGATGGCCCTCGCCGACGACCTCACGCGCGCCGAGCCGAACCTCGACGTGCGCTTGCACGCGTATCTGACGGGGGTCGCCGTCGCGGCGGCGGCCGTGCGCGGGGTCCGCCTCGCGACCTGGGAAGGTCCGGCCGAGGTCGAGTGCGCGGCGCTCGCCGACGCGACCGGCGACGCGGTTGCCGCTCTCGCGGCGGGGAACGCGACCGAAACCCCGGACGTGGTCGAGCGCCAACTCTGCGCGCTCGTGTTCGTGCTCCACGGCGTCGCATCGGATGCGCTCCGCGGCGCGGCGAGCCTGGCGCTCCTCCGCCGGGTCGCGGCCGCCGAGGCCGCGGGCACCTTGCCGCCAGGGACGAGCGACGTCGCGTGGCGACCGACGGCGCGTCCCGGCGAGGTCGTCGTGAAGCTCGCGCTCGGCGGGATCGCCTCGGGCGGCGACTGGCTGACGGAGGCCGAGCGCGCGGGCCGCGCGCGGGCCGGCGCGCTCGCCGCGTGGCTCCGTCGCGAGGCGCCCGGATTCGCCGATGCGTTCGTGTCGCACACGGCGCCGCAGGTCGGCGTCCGCGAGAGCCGGCGCATCGTCGGCCGCGCGCGCCTCACCCGCGAGGACGTGCTCGGCGGGCGCCGGTTCAGCGACGCCGCCGCGCGCGCGGCGTGGCCGATCGAGCTCTGGCGCGACGGCGCCGCCGGCGCGCGCTACGAGTACCTCGCCGACGGCGACTGGTACGACGTCCCGCTCGACTGTCTGGTCGCGCGCGACGTCGCGGGGCTCTTCG
>DAIQBH010000044.1:0-29907 GCA_036781285.1 Thermodesulfobacteriota bacterium
GGGCGCCGTCGCCGGTCCCGGCGTCGTGAGGCACGCGTAGAGATGGAAGGAGAACCCGACCTGGCCGGCCGGCACGTCACCGTGATGCGTCGGGAAACCCGCGTTGAAGTTGGTCGCGAACGGCTCGTAGAAGATGATGGTGTCGGGGTCGACGTCGCGTACGGCATCCGCGACGAGATTCGAGAACGCGGTCAGCGCCGCATCGGTCGCCGGGGGGCATCCGGACGGCCCCAGGCACGAGCCGGTCACGGAGCCGGGATAGGGCTCGTTCAGCAGGTTGAAGCCGAACACCAGCGGGTCGGCCGCGAACCGCGCCGCGACGACGCGCCACGCGTCCGCGAATTCCTCCTGGAGCGTGATCCCGCGCGGGCCGATCTCCGGCGTCCGTCCGTTCATCCCGATGAAGCGGTCGAACGCCTCCCACATGAAGGCACACGAGAAGATGTTGTTCGGAAACCCGCCGTTGCAGCCTGGGAGCGTGGACGGCGGCACGGGCGAGCTGTCGACCGTCGCCCAGTCGGCCATCCCGTTTCCTTGATAGCGCTCGTTGTAGAGGTCCTGGTGGAAGTCGATCATCACGTAGAGGCCGGCCGCCGTGAGGAGATCGATCGTCGCTTCGAGGTCGTCGAGATAGGCGGTGTCGTAGACGCCGGGCGCGGGGACGAAGCCCTTGTGCGCGAGCCCGGTGCGCACCGTGTTGAACCCCTCGGCCGCGATCGCCGCGACGTCGTCGGCGCCGAACCCGATGGCCGACGGGAGGTACGGCGGCAGCTTGCTCACCTGGTTCACGCCGTGGAGCACGACTGCCCGCCCCTCGGCGTCGACGAGCCAGCGTCCAGCCTGGTGCAGCTCCGACGGCGGACCCGCGAACGCGAGCGCCGGCACGAGCGCGAGCACAGCGACTATCAATCGAGAGCGACGGTGCGGCATGGGAGGATCCTCCAGGGATGGAGTCGGCGACGAGGCCGGAAGCTAGAACAGCTGGGGGGCGGTTGTCGAAGCATTTCGTGGCGTTTTACGACCGGTCATGCAGCATCTTCCTCGGGGCGTGGGGGCGAGGGGAGCCGCCTCCCCTCGCCCCACGCAGCACCGACCCAGCGCAAGCTGGCCACCCATCACCACGCCGATGACCACGCCGATGACCACGTAGACGGCACCCGCCACAGCACACGCGCCCCGCAAACCGCCGTCGATCCGGGAATGCAATCGTCGTCGCCGGACTCGTCTGAGGTCGTGGTGGTGTGCGGCGATGCGAAGCGAGCGATGTGCGGCGGCGGTGGTGCAGGCGGTGGGCTGAGGCTTCGGAGGGATCGTAGGGGCCGCTACGACACCTTGCGCAAGATGCCCTTGAGCGTCTCGGAGTCGAGGCTCCTCTGATCCCGGAGAAGCCTCACCCCACCGCGCGCGCAGCGGCCCAGTGCTGCATTCTTCTCATCGCCGCACGCCGACAGCCCCCGCTGCGGGCGGTCGGAGCGCTGGACCCTTCGCCGCAGGCGAACGAGCGAGCACCGCGAGCAGGTCCTTGCGAGGAAGAATCTTCGCCGCGACGTCGGGGTTGTTGAGGGCCATGGCGAGGGCCGCGCTGGCGTCGGCGGTGCCTTCGATGAGGACCGCCGCCGGCACCGGGCTGCTCGCCGCGAGGCGGCCGAGCACGGCGCACGCGTCGTAGGGCGCGCCGAGGTCCGCGACGACCGCGTGCGGATGGACCATGTCCAGCAGATCGGTCGCTTGCTTGCCGTCCCACGCGAGCGAGACCGAGGTCCCCGCGCGCGCGAGCGCCTGGCGCAGGCTCAGCAGCGCGTCGACGTCCGCGCCCACCGTGACCACACGGGCCTTCGCCGGCGCGTGGCGCGCGAGGGCCGCCACGATCGCATCGGGGGCGAGCGGCAGCGACGCCGGCTCGATCGCGCCGAGCGGCAGCGCGCGATCCGCGCCGGTCGCGAGGAAGCCGACGATGCGCGTCGGCGCGCGCATCCCGCGCATGGTGACGAGCGCCTTCATGACGCCGGGCGCGGCGAGGTTCGCGAGCATGGTCCCCGGCCAGTCCGCCGCGAGCTTCCGCACCGCCTCGTCCGTCGGCACGACGGCAACGACCGCGCCGAGGTCGACACCGTTCCATGCGCCCTCCTGATCGAGCACGGCGACCACGCTCGACGTCGGCTCGGGCACCGCCGCCGGCGGCGGGGCCGCCGGCGCGGACGGCCGCGCGAGACTGGGCGCGTTCGGCTTCGGCCCTGCCGCCGTCGACGACTGCGTTCCACCGGGGCGCGGGACCGTCAGGCGCGGCGCCGCGGGGCCCGCGGTCGTCGCCGGGGTCGATGCGCTCTGCGCCGTCCGCGCGGCGTCGAGCTCCGCCCGTGTCGATTCGGCCTCCGCACGCGTCGTTTCGAGCTCGGCCCGCGTCGACGCGATCTCGGCGCGCGACGCATCGAGCTCCGCCCGCGCCGACTCGGCATCCGCCTGCGCGGCGGTCAGCTCCGCGCGCAGCGTGTCGAGCTCGCGTTCGCGATAGGCGAGCCGCGTCGCCGCCGCCTCGTCGCGCTCGCGCACCTCGGCGAGCGTCTGCTCGAGCCGCTCGTGCGACGCCCGCACTCCAGCGAGCTCCGCCGCCAGGTGATCGCGCTCGTTCGCCGCGGTGGCCTCGGCCTCGCGCAGCCGATCGGCGTCGGCGCTCAGCGCCTCGGCCCGCGCCGTGAGCGACGCGACCTCCGTCGTGCGCTCCTCGGCAAGCGCGCGCAACGTGACCTCGGCGTCGGCGAGGCGCGCGGCGGCGACCCAAGCCTGGCCGCGCGTCTCCTGGAGGATCGCCGCCGTCTCCTGGTCGCGCGAGCGCGCGCCGTCGAGCGCGCTCTTGAGCGCCTCTTCGAGATGGGCTTTCGCGGCCGCCGATCCTTCGAGGCTCGCGGCCAGCCGGTCCCGCTCCGCGGACACGGTCAGCTCGACGTCGCGCAGGCGATCGGCCTCGGCCTCCAGCCCGTCGACGCGCGCGGAGAACGCCGCGACCTCGGCCGCACGCTCCTCGCCGATCCCGACGATGCGCTGCTCGACCTCGGTGAGACGCGCGGCGGTCGTCCAGAGCTGCGCGCGCGCCGTCTCGAGGCTCGTGTACGCTTCCTGATCGCGCGTCCGGCCCTCCTCGAGCACACGCTGGAGCGTGTCCTCGAGATGCGCCTTCGCCGCCGCGACCCCCTCGAGATCAGCCGCCAACCGATCGCTGCCGGCGACGGCGGCGGCGTGCGCGTCGCGCAGATCGTGCGCCGCGATCGTGAGCGCTTTCACGCGCCCCGTCAGCATCTCGATCTCGCGCGCGGACGCTTCGTTCTGCGTGGCGAGCGAGCGCGTCGTCTCGTCGATATGCGCCGTCGCTTCCCAGAGCCGGCCGCGCATCTCCCGGAGATCCTCGTCGCGCGACCGCGCCTCCTCCATCGTCTCCTGGAGCGACTGTTCCAGACGCGCCTTCCCGGCGGCCGCGCCCTCGAGATCGGCGGCGAGCCGGTCGCGCTCGGCGGCGATCGCCGCGACGGCTTCGCGCCCGGCGTCGAGCTCCGTCACGAGCGCGTCGATCCGCGCCTGGCGCGCCGCGGTCTCGGACGCGAGCCGCTCGCCGAGCGTCTGAAGCGCCGCGTCGCGTTCGGCGAGCGCCATGCTCGCCGCGCGCGCCTCCTCCAGCGCGGCCTGCTCGCGCGCCCGGCTCGCCTCCAACGCCTCCTGCAGCGATTGCTCGAGGCGCGCTTTGCCCGCCGTCGCGCCCTCGAGCTCGGCGGCGAGCCGGTCGCGGTCGGCGCCGAGCGCCGCGTATGCCGCGCGGAGCTCGTCGCTCTCACGGGTGACGGAGTCGAGCCGCGACCCCAGCGCCATCGCATCGGACGCGCGCGCGGCGAGCGCGCGCTCCTTCTCGGCAACCCGTGCCGCGAGCTCGTCCGCACGTGCAAGCGCCTCGGCGAGCGCCTGCTTCCGCGTATCGGCCTCCTCGAGCGCTCCGGCGAGCGCCCGCTCGACGCGCGCGGCCGCCGCCGTCGCGTCCTGGAGCTCGGCCGCGAGGCGATCACGCTCCGCAGCCGCCGCGACGTGCGACTCGCGAAGCGCGTCACGCTCGGTTTCGACCCGCGCGAGCGTGCAGTCGGCAGCCGCGCGCTCGTCGTAAAGACGCGCGACGTCGGCCTCGAGGTCGACCAGCCGCGCGGAAGCCTCGTCGTTCCGGCGGCGCGCGGCCTCGAGGAGCGCAAGCTGCTCGTCGCGCGCCTCGCCGGCGACGCGGATCTCGGCCGCGAGGCGGTCGATCTCGCTCGTCCGCTCCGCGAGGTCGCGCGCCAGCGTTTCCGAGGCGGTCCGCGACTGCGCGAGCTCGTGGCGGGCGGTCGTGAGCTCGCCGAGCGCGTGGTCGCGCGCTTCCTCGACGACGCGCACCGATTCGAGCGCGGCGCGGAGATCGCTCTCGCGCCGATCGAGATCGGACGACGCCGCGGCTTCGAGCGCAGCGCGGGCGCGCTGCTCGCGCGCGGCGGTCGCCTCCGCATCCGCGAGCCGCGCCCGCAACGCATCGAGCTCGGCCCCGTGGGCGGCCATCGCCGCCGCCGCGCGCGCGCCGACCTCGCGCGCGGACTCGACGCCTTCCGCGCGCACGGCATCGAGCGCGGCCACGAGCTCCTTGCGGCCATGCTCCGCCTCGGCGAGCGCCGCGGCGAGACCCTCGGCCCGCGCCGCGGCGTCCCGCGCCGCCGCGAGCTCCTGCGTGACCCGCGCCAGCTCCGTACGCGCCGCGGCCTCGGCGCGCTCGCGCTCGTCGGCGAGCGCCGCGTCGCGTGCCCGCTCCGCCTCGGCGGCGTCCGTCGTGAGCCGCGCTTCGACGGCTTCGCGCGCGTGCCGCTCCTCCGCCGCGTGCGCCTCCGCCGCGGCGACGGCGGCCGCCAGACGCTCGACCTCCGCGGCAAGCTCGGCCGTCCGCGCTTCGGCCGCGCTCTGGACCTCCGGTACGCGCGCCGCTTCCGCACGCGCCGCGCGGAGCTCATCCGCGAGCCGCGCGGCCTCCGCTTCGAGCGCGGCACGCGCCTCCTCGGCGGCCCGCGCCGTCTCGACCGCGCGCTGAAGCTCCTGCGACGCGCCGCCGGTGATCTCCGCGAGACGCGCTTCGAGCGCTTCGCGCGCGCGGTGCTCGTGCGCCGCGCCGGCCTCGGCCTCCGCGAGCCGGGTGTGCAGCCGATCGATCTCGGCCGTGAACTCCGTCCAGCGGTTCGCGGTCTGCGATGCCTGCTCGGGCGTCTCCGTCGCCGCGAGACGAGCCCGCTCCACCTCCGCCTGGAGGCGCGCCGCCTCCGCGACGGCGGCCGCGCGCTCCTGCTCGGCCTGGCGGGCCGCGTCAAGCGCCTTCCGGAGATCCTGCTGGGTCGAGCTGACCCCGCCGGAAAGCCGGGCTTCCAGCTCCTCTCGCGCACGATGCTGGTGTGCCGCCCCGGCCTCGGCCTCCGCGACCCGGGTCCGCAGCCGGTCGATCTCGGCCGCCAGCTCGACGACACGCCCGTCGATCTCCTCCCGCGAGCCAGGCGCGCGCGCCGCGTCCGAGCGAGCGCGGTCGAGCTCCGCGCGCAGCCGCCCCATCTCGGCGACGGAGGTCGCGCGCGCTTCGTCCGCCACGCGCGCCGCTTCGAGCGCGCGCCGGAGCTCCTGCTGACTCGCCGTGACGCCCTGCGCGAGGCGGGTTTCGAGCTCGTCGCGGGCGCGGTGCTCGTGGGCGGCGCCGGCCTCCGCCTCGGCGAGGCGCGCGCGCAGCCGATCGATCTCGGCGAGCAGCGGCCCGATGCGATCGTCGCGCTCGCCCGGCGCGCTCGGCCCCGGCGTCGCCTCGATGCGCACGAGCTCGAGCTCGCTGCGGAGGCGCGTCGCTTCGGCGACCGCCGCCATCCGGTCGCGTTCCGCGTCACGTGCCGCCGCGAGCGCCTTCCGGAGCTCCTGCTGGCCGGCGTTGACGCCGCCGGCGAGGCGACCTTCGAGCTCCTCGCGCGCGCGCTGCTCGTGCGCCGCGCCCGCTTTCGCTTCCGCGAGGCCCGCCCGCAGCTGGTCGACCTCCGCGAGCAGCTCGACGACGCGCGCGTCGAGCTCCGCCGGCGCGGCCGGCGCTTGCACGCTGTCGAGCCGGGCCCGCTCGAGCTCGGTGCGAAGCCGCGCCGCTTCGGCGAGCGCCGCGGCGCGCGCGCTCTCGGCTTCGCGCACGGCGCTCTGGGCGCGTTGCAGCTCCTGCCGTCCCGCGGTGGCGCCACCGTCGAACCGCGCTTCCAGTTCCTCGCGGGTGCTGCGCTCGCGGAGGACGCTGGCCTCCGCCTCGCCGAGACGCGCGCGCAGCCGGTCGAGCTCGCCTTGGAGGTCGGCCGCGCGCGCGCCGTCACCCGTGTGCGCCTCGAGCGCGAGCGCGAGCCGATCGCGCTCGGCCTCGACGCGCGCGAGCGTCGTGCGAAGATTCGCCAGGTCGGCGAGCTCGGCCGCGGTCGGTGGGCCCGCGGGCGCCCCGGGCGCCGGCGCCGGTCGCGGCGTGATCGGCGCAGTGCTCGTGCGGCCCTCTGCGTGCCGGCGCGTCGCCTCGATGATGCGCGCCATCTCCTGGAGCGGCGCCTCGACCGCGTGGAGCTGGCGCTCCTCGAAGCGGCGCGGCTTCTGCGCGACGAGGATCACGCTCGCGAGCGGGGTCTGGCCGCTGTAGAGCGGCAGACAGACGACCGTCGTCATCTCGCTCGCCTCGTCGACGAGCCGCGGGACGAACCGATTCTGAGATGCGTTGTCGATCAGGTAGGCGCGGCCGTTGATCAGACCGTGGAGCGGCATCTCCCACGCGTCGGCCTCGCCCTTTCGGATGATGCGAAGCTTCTTGCAGCCCTCGTCGGAGAGCCCGGCCTCCACGGCGAGCCGCAAGAGGCGAAGCCGGACGTCGTACAGCAGCACCGCGCCGGCGACGGCACCGGTGGAGTCGCCGATCGCATGCAGCATCGGCTCGAGCGCGTCCTCCGGCGACGCGACGCTCTTCGCGATCTCGCGGAGGCGCAAGGTCAGCGGATCGGGCTCTTTCGGAGCCGCCGGCGGACGGGGACGCGCGCCGGGCGCACGATCAGCGTCGTTCCCGATCGCCATGCGCTCAAGCGAGTGCAACGTGCATGCCCGCCCGCGGGCCCGGCCGGTACTGGGGGTGGCGCCTGCCGAGCAGCGCAAAAACGACGGTAGAGACGAGGACGCGTCACTTCACTACGACGCTGCGTGGGTGGCGGCCCCCCCACGCGCTTCGTCAGACGTCATGCGTCGTTGCGCAGCGACCGCGCGCCAGGTCGCGAACGGCCGGAGCCGCCGCGCGATCGGGGCTATCTCGCGGTGACCCGGGCGAAGTGCCGGCCCGCGTAGCGCGCCGCGACGGCCCAGAGCGCGATCACCGCGATCGTGAAGAACGACAACCAGCGGATGCTCGAGAAATCCTCGAAGTAGGTCGTGATGGCGAGGCTCACACCGACGGCGACCGCCTTCGCGAAGCGCTGCACGAACATGTCGATGAAGGCCTTGGCCTTGTACTTCTCGGCGGTCGTCGTCGGCGTGTAGAGCGCTTCACGCGCCGATTGGTTGATCGAGTAGCTGAACGCGTTGTCGAAGGTGTTGAGCGAGCTGCCGATCCAGAGCGTCGGCAGCGCCGCGAATCCGAGCGACCCGCCCGCGGCGAGCATCGGCAGAACGAGGAGCGCGGTGCCGACCCCGAAACGCGTCATGACGAAGCTCGTCAGGAAGAGTTGGACGAACATGGCGATCGCGTTGGTGATCGCGAAGACCGACGCGAAATGCGCGCCGATCGCCGGGCCTTCGAGGTAGTGGGACACGGTCGAGGTGAACTGGAAGTCCATGACCGTCGACACGATCTCGTAGAAGCCGACGATGCCGGCGATCGCCAGCAGGTACGGCGAGGCAAACACGAGCCGCGCGCCTTCGAGCGCGGGATTGCCGCCGGCGCTCGAAGGCGCCGCCGGCTCCGCCCGCGGGCCGGCCGTCGGCTCGACGAAGCGCGCGGCGCCCCAGGCGACGCCGATCATCAGCACGATGAGGCCGATGCACACCCAGAGCCACTCCGCGGTGCCGAGCGACTTGATGAACGCGCGGACCGTCGTCGAGCCGAACACGCCGCCGGCGACGCCGCCGAACACGATTAGCCCGTAGAGCCGGCGCGCGGCGTCCGGCGTCACGCTGTCGTTCAGGAACGCGAAGAAGGTCGCGACCATCAACGTGCTGAAAAGATCGCCGAAGAGATAGAACGACCAGACGGTCGTCCCGCTCGGGCGTTCGACGACGAGTGAGTACGCGAGACAGCAGACCACGAAGAACGCGCAGAAGATGTACGACAGCTGCTGGCGCCGGTAGCGCCGCGCGAGCCACGTGAAGACCGCGACCGCGACCGCGGCCACGACCATGTTCAACACCTTCGCGAGCAGCTCGGCCTGCGACGCCGACATGGTCCACGAGAGCAGCGTGAACCCGCGCTCGTCGTAATGCTGGATGAAGAGGCCCTTCTTGATCGGCTTCAGGATCCAGAAGACGGTGATCACGAGGAAGAAATGGGCCGCCATGAGGAGCGCGAGCGGGAGCTCCTCGCGGCGGACGTCCATGACAGCGCGGAGCGGCGAGGATTTCGTCGGGGTCGTCGTCACAGGTCACCGTTGGAGTGCAAGCTCGCGCAAGATGACACGGCACGCCGCTGAGCGACAGGGTCGGGCGCCAGGTAGCGGTCGGGTCGCTGCGGGGCGACCGAGAGGAATCGAGCAGCCACCAACAGTGGGTCTTCGGCGCCGAGCGCCGTTACCGAAACTTTACCGTCCGCTTAGGACTCGCCGGGGCTCGCGGCGCTACGACCGCGACCATGCGCTACCTCGCCACCGCCGCTGTCGCCGCCCTGCTCGCGTGGGGCACTCTGGTTCCTCTCGCTGCTGCCGATCCGGTCAAGTGCCGGCTCGGGGTCCTCAAGGCTTCGGCCGAGTATGCGCGGGTCACGCTCGCGGCCCGGCAACGCTGCGAGGACGCGATCGTGAAGGCCAAGTCGGCCGTCTGCCCCGACCCTGCCGCGAACGCGGCCTTCGCGAAGGCCGCGACCAAGCTCGACCAGCTCGTCGCCAAAGCGTGCGGCGGGAAGAACAAGGTCTGCAATGCGGCCGACACGGGGGCGAACGCGGACGACACGCCCGCGGCGCTCGGTTTCCCGCCCGTGTGTCCGGACTACGCCGGCGCGCCCTGCGGGCAGCCGCTCGTCGAGTGCGCCGACTTCGGCCCGTGCCTCCGTTGCCTCGCCGACGGTGCCGTCACCGACGACGCCGACCTCGCCTGGGACGGCTTCGTCGTGCCGAGCTCCGACAAGACCGTCGTGAAGTGCCAGCGCGCGATCGGGCGGAGCGGCGGTGCGCTCTTCGCGGCGATGTCCAAGGCGCTCCAGAAATGTTGGTCGGCGGTCGCCAAGGGGAAGGTCGCCGGGCCGTGCCCCGTGCCGGGCGACACCAAGGCCGCCGCGGCCATCGCGAAGGCGATCGCCAAGCATTCCGATGCCATCTGCAAGGCGTGCGGCGGCGGCGGCGACCGCGCGCCCGCGGACGGCCAGTGCGACGGCGGCACGCCGCTCGACCTGGCGCTCGTCGGCCGCCCCGCCGCGTGCGGCCCCGCGGGCGCGAGCTGCGGCAGCGACCTGATTCCGGACCTCGACGCGCTCGTCGGCTGCCAGCGCTGCGCGACGACCTTCGCCGCGACCTGCGCCGACCGCGCCGCGGCGCAGGGCCTCGCCGTCTTCCCGCCGTCGTGCACGGGCGTCGCGATCGCCTTCGTCGAGGACGAGGTCGACGGCCAGGAAGGCGTCGACGGCCTCGACTTCCCGACCGGCACGGCGGTGAGCCCGGACGGCAAACACGTCTACGTCGCGGGCGAGTTCGACGACTCCATCGCGATCTTCACCCGCGACGCCGCGACCGGTGCGCTCGCGTTCGTCGGCCGCGTCGTGGACGGCGTCGGCGGGGTGAGCGGCCTCAGCCTCGTCTTCACGGTGACGGTCAGCCCCGACGGCAAGCACGTCTACTCCGTCTCGATCGACGGCGCCGTCGCGGTGTTCGCCCGCAATCCGACGAGCGGCGGCCTCACGTTCGTCGAAGTGGAGATCGACGGCCAGAACGGCGTCGACGGCCTGGCCTTCGGTCGCGACGTCGTCGTGTCGCCCGACGGCGCGCACGTCTACGCCGCCGGGCTCGGCGACGACGCGGTCGCGATCTTCTCGCGCGACGCGGCCACGGGCGCTCTCGACTTCCTCGGCCTCGTGCAGGACGGCGTCGGCGGCGTCGACGGCATCGACGGCGCCGTCGCCCTCGCCTTCGCACCCGGCGGAACGCAGCTCTACGTCGGCGGCAACGTCGAACGCGCCATCGCCGTCTTCACCCGCAATCCGACGACGGGCGCGCTCACCTTCGTCGAGGCCGAGAAGGACGGCGTGAACGGCGTCGACGGTCTCTTCGGCGTGAACGACCTCGCCGTGAGCCCCGACGGCGCCCACGTCTACGCGGCCGCCGGCGCCGTGTCGACGCTCACGCGCTTCGGCCGCGACGGAACGACCGGCGCGATCGCGTTCCAACAAGCGCTCACCGACGGTCAGGGTGGCATCTCGAGCCTCGGCGGTGCGGGCGGCGTCGCCATCTCGCCCGACGGGGGCCGCGTCTTCGTGACGGCCGAGCAGGACTCGACGGTCACGGTCTTCGGGCGCGACGCCGCGACCGGCGTGCTCCAGCTCCGCGACGCCCTCTTCGACGGCGTCGACGCGCCCTTCCTCGATTCCGCCTCGGGCCCCGCGCTCAGCCCGGACGGCGCCCACCTCTACGTCGTCGCCGGCGACGACGACGCGATCAACGTCTTCGCGGTGCAGTGAGGCCACCGGGGTTCGCGATGGCGTGGGCGCTCGTCGCGGGTTCTTGGATCACACGTGCTCGTGCTCCTGACCGAGCCCTCCGCGAGCGCACGCGGCGTCGGGAGCGTGGTCGAGTTCTGGAGCGGGATGAGCTCGTTCGGCGGGTTCTTCGGCGCACTCCTCGGCCTGGCGATCTACTTTCGCGGTCGCCCCTGGCTGGTCGAGGCGGACATCCTGATGCAGGCGCTCGTCGTCGGCTGGGTCTTCGGCCGCCTCGGCTGCACGCTGGTCCATGACCACGTCGGCGCTCCGTCGGCCTTCCCGCTCGCGATCCGTTTTCCCGACGGTCCTCGGCACGACCTCGGCTCTAAGAATTCCTCTACGCGCCGGCGGCCGCTCACCCCGACGTCGCCACCGTCGTGAAGGGCACCACCTCGGCGCGCGGCGTCCCGACCTCGCCCTCGGCGAGGAAGAAGCGCCAGAACACCAGGCCGAAGGCGCGGCCCTCGGTGTCGAGCCAGTTCGGGTGGCCGGGGTCGCGGTGCGCGAGCACGATCTCGAAGCTGCCGTCGGGGCGGAGCGTCGTCTGCGCGCGGTTCCGGGAGACGGGACGGTTCGCGTAGTCGAGCGTCTGGAGGAACCGGTTCCAGAGGGACACGTTGGCGCAGCGACACACCGGCCAGCGCCCGGTCATCACGAGCGCGTCGTCGGGGCCGATGAAGAACGGGGCCATGGAGTACGTCGCGTCGACGGCCGCGAGACCGAAGTCCTTCGGTGTGACGGGCTTCGGGAACTGGTTCGGCACGATCGACACGAAGGCCGGCTGCTCGCGCTTCACCATCGGCAGCTGCTCGAGCGTGCGGCTCCGCAGAAAACGGCCGACGCGCCGGATCGCGCGCGCGATCGACGCGTCGGCGGGCGTGGGCGGCGGCGGCGTTTCCGGCGTCGTCACCTCGATCCGGAGCGCGGCGTTCCGCTCCGGGTCCGCGGCCGCGGGCGTTGGGTTCTCGTAGTAGTGGCGGGTCGTGATGCGGGTCGCAGCGGGCTCGAGACCGAGCCAGTTGCGGCTTTGCGGCGCGCCGCCGAGGCGGATCGCGAAGCGGCCCTCGGCGTCGACGTCGAATTGCGTGTCGTTGATCACCCCGGCGGTGCGGGTCGCCATGCCGCCGTCGCGCGTGTCGCACTCGACGGTGAGCGATACGTAGACGGCGCCGTCCATCCGACCCCGCACCAGGTATTCGAGGTCGGGGCTCACGTCGGCGTCGTGGTAGATCGCATCGGGGTTGTCGCCGGTGAGCTTCCGCGTCGGCGTCACGATGCGCTCGAAGCGGGGCCGCGTCGGGTCCGCCTCGAAGAAGGTCCCGATACCGCCGGCGACGAGGTGCATGAGGGCGCGGTGCGCGTCGGCGACGTCGCCCGGACCCATCAAGTTCCACTCCTCGCTCGCCCAGCGCCGATCGATCTCGCCGAGGGTCTCGAGGAGCTCGCGGAACGCCGTCCGGCTCTCGGTCTGGATCTCGCTCATGCGGCCTCCGTGTGTGGTTCAGGATTCGAGCGCGACGCCGAAGTGCGTCACGTAGGGCGCGAGCTCGGCGCGGAGCGACTCGGCCGTGAAGCCCCAGTCCTCCGGCGCGTACTGGTGCACGCCGAACTTCCCTTTCGGCTTCTCCCGCAGGTAGGCGCGGATCGCGTCGGCGTGCGCGGTCGTGACCCGGCGGCCCATGCGCTCGTACGCCTCCGCGACCGCGGCGACCGGGTCGCGCATCAAATGATCGAAGTGCACGTCGACGAAGCGGTCGGCGAACGGTCCGCTCGTCCGGAGCTCGACGCTGTGGTTGAGCCCGTACGTGAACGTCGACCGGATGACCTCCGCCAGCACGTCGACGTCGACCCCGTCCGTCCGCATCCACTGCACGAGGGCCGTGATGCTGACCGTCGAGGGCATCGTCTTCGCCGGGTCGCGATGCGTCTGCACGACCCAGGCGTCCGGGTACGTGGCGAAGAGCTGCTCGAGCGACATCAGATGGCCCGGGGTCTTGAGCAGCCAGGTCTGCGGCGCCGCCCCGTGCTGCATCACCTGGAGGATCCGGCGGTGGAAGTCGTACATGAGGTCGGTGTCGGGCATCCACTCGCCCGCGAGCTGCGCGACCATCATCCAATGCGGTCCGGCGAAGCTCGGGATCGTCAGGGTCACGCACTCGACCGGGAGATCGGAGCGAAGCTCGTGCATCGCCGCGAACTCGGGTTGGACGTCGGCCCAGAGCTCCTGCTCGCACTCGCTCCACGCGAGGCGCGCTCCGGCATCGTCCGTCGGCGGCAGGGGATGCAGCGCCCGCCACGCCGTCGGAGCGCGAAGATCCGGGTCGAGCGCCAAGAGCTCGAAGAGGATCGTCGTCCCCGACCGTGCCGGGCCCGTGACCACGACCGGGGCGAGGACCCGCGCGCGTTCGATCTCGGGATGTGCGTCGACCGCTCGGATCGACTGCAATCGCGTGCGGGCGGCACGCAGTAATTCCTGCCGGGTCATGAGGCGCCCGACGACGTGCATCGGCGCGGCGTCGAGCGCGTGCACGAGCTTCGTGAACCGCTCCCGCCATGCCGGATCGCCGAAGTCGCCGTGCGGAGGCTCGCCGCCGAGCGAGCCCTCGGCCTCGGCGAGGAGCGTCGCGCCGTCGAGAGGCACGATGCGGCGCGCGTCGCCGCCGACCGAATCGGCCATCGCGTTCACCCGCCGCACCCAGTCCGGGCGCCGGTAGCGCTCCGCCATCGGTCGCAGTCGGCTGCTCATCGCACCTCCGTCGCGCGCCTCGCGAACGCGAGGCGGCGCGCCGGTCGAGCTACGTCAGTCGCCGCGCCGCCGTCAATCGCGCGACGCGCGTGCAACGTGCTCGATTGCGCCGCCGTCGCCACGCTGCCGACCGAGTTCGCCGAAACCCGCGTCGACTCCTGCTTCCGCGGGTGCGACGTCCTCTTCTTGGATCAGTGCGTCACCGGCTGCCTCGCGGGCTACGAGGCGGCCTTCTACAGAGCCGCGACGATTGGAGATCTGTGCGAAGCGGACCCCACGGTGACCTGCGGCGCCCTGCACGCGGCCGCCGCGGAATTCTGCGCGACGCCTCCCGCCGTGCCACCGAGCTGCGCCAGCCAGTGCGCGGGGTTCCCCTTTTGCGAGCAGAAATGCCTGCTGGCCGCGGACTGCACGGCCATCGCCGACGAGATCAACAGGATCTGCCTGACGACGAACTACTGAGCGCGTGGCGGTAGCGTCCCGTTGGACGGCAAGCCGCCGTCCACGGGCCTTCAGGCGAGCGCCGTCTGCATGAGCCGCGTGAACGCGGCCGCCGCGTCGTCGCCTTCCGTGGGCGCCGACCTCAGTTGGTTCTGGTGATGGCGCGCTCGGCGGTTGGCGTCGTCGTAGACCCACACCTCGCGACCCGAGTTGGGAACCCGGACGCGCGTACCCCGAGCGCGCAACGGCTTCGACTGACCCTTCGCCACGGCGCGTCCATTAGATGAGGAACAGGGGGCAGCGTCGACTCCAAATGGTTCGTCAGCCGGTAGAACGTGCGCGGCGAGGACCGTGCCCAGCAACCGAGCATTCTCGGCCGTGGGCACGGAGTCCTATCCGATCGTTCCGAGCGTGGTTCCGATTACGGAACGACCTGCGGTTGCGCGACGGGCTCGCATGCGCCCGCCGAAATGCAACTGGCGCATGCGTTGTTGTACAGCGCGTCGGGGTCGCCGCAGACGTTTCCGTACATGACGGGCTCGTACTGGCCGGTAGCGATGAGCCCGCTTCCATACGTCTGATTGAACAGCATGTTGTTCGTGACTTCCAAATCGTCCGACGTGAAGTAGGCGAGAATGGAGAAGGTCGAGGTATTCCCGATCACGTTGTGATCGACTTCGCCGGATCCATCGCCGTCGAGCCAGATGCCGATTCCGGTGCCTGAACCGTAGGGCGGCGGGGCATAGGCTCCCATGATGTAGCTGTCCTTGATGTAATCCGAGTCGCCGACGTCCTGATTGACGATTCCGTAGTTCTTGGCGTTCAGGACGACGGCCCCCTGAATCTTCCGGCACCCATCGATACCGCTGGAGGTGGATTGCGAGGTCGCTACGTCGATTTTCACATTCCTGACGAGCGAATTGCTTTGGTAGCCGCAGCTGATTCCCAACGGATAGCCAACGATGCCCCCGCGAGCGCCGTTGGCCTTGCCCGTATCCTCGATCGTCGTGTTCGAAGAAGTTCCCGTGACCGCGATTCCAGTCGCAGCACCGCATCCGGAGCAGGTAATGGTGTAACCCTTGAAGTCGAAATCGGCTCCGCCGGTAATGGTGACTGCGGGGTTGGTGGCACATGAAAGATCGTTGTCGAGATTGCACTGCTCGCCGCCGGAGCAGGTTTCACCACAAAACTTGACGAGGTGAGGGACTGCCTGCGCATCAGGACGCCACGCGATGAGCAGAAGCGTCACAAAGAAAACTCGAAACATCATGATGGATCTCCTTTCGTGCCGAAGTTCGCGAGCTCGAGTCGACGAGATGCCGATGATCACGGACCGACGAACGGGGTCACCGCCCCCGTGCACTTCCCGGCGCTGATGCACGTGCCGCAGACGCTGACCCCCGACGACCCGCAGACGTTCGCCGTGGTCGTGGGTGCGGTCCCACCAGTCCCGATCAGCGTGCCTGCCCCTTCCGTGAAGAGCGTATTGCTGCTGATCGCCAACGAGCTGGACGTCGTATTCGTCGAATCGATCGCGTAGCTGGATACGTTCGCGATCACGTTGTGATCGATCGTCCCCGCCCCCGACCCACCCAGGAGGATGCCGGTTGCCGTGTTCACGATGTAGCTGTCCTTGATGTAGTCGGTGCCGCCGATGCTCGTGTTGGAAATTCCAGTAGTTGCGGTGTTCGCAACGGTCACGGACGTCACTTTCCGGCACTCACTGAGACCCGTGGTCGATCCGTCGACTTTGAGGTTTCTGACGATGGAGTTGGTTTTGCCTGCGCAGTCGATCGCCTTGCCCCACGCACCGAGAATGCCGCCGCGCGTACCGTCGGACTTGCCGGTGTCCTCTACCGTACTGCTCGAGCCGGTGATGAGGACGGCGGCCGCCGAGGAGCTGCATCCGGAGCAGGTGATCGTGTAACCCTTGAGGTCGAGATCAGCGCCGCCTACGAGCGTGATCGCTGGATTGGTGTTGCACGTGATGTCTTGAACGAGATTGCATTGCTCCCCGCCGGTACATTGCACGGGACACGAGTTCACATCGTGGACGGCATGGGCGTCCGGTAGCCAGACGGCCAGAAGCAATACCGCCAATAACATCGGCTTCAGCATGGTCGATCTCCTTTTTAGGGGTGAATGCCGAGACACTGACCCTTTGCGACGACGCCGCCGAGTTATTTCGAATGACACCGCGGCGGCCGGGTCTGATTAGCAAGCGCCCGTATTCACGGTCACGCTAAATGATCGTCGAGCGGGAGATATTGTTTCGCCACGAAACATTCCGGTCGTGAATACCCGCCGCAGCCCAACGGCAGACATACACGCGCACGTCGGGGCACGTGTGACCCCGAACGCGTGGTCGATACGAAGGGGCGGACGTCGAGCTTCCGCACGCACATCCGCGTCAGGGCCTAGACCAGCAACAGCGGCACTTCAGGCAGCGCGAAGTCCTCGCGCTACGGCGACCCGAGACAGCTCAGTGCATCCCCGAGCCGCCGCTCAGCTGCTTCGCGAGCTCGCCGACCACCGCCTTCGCGTCGCCGAAGAGCATCCACGTCTGCTCGCCGAAGTAGAGCTCGTTGTCGATGCCGGCGAAGCCGGGGTTCTTCGAGCGCTTGATGGCGAAGACCGTGCGGGCCTTGTCGGCCTGGATGATCGGCATGCCGTAGATGGGGCTGTTCTTGTCGGTTCCGGCGGCGGGATTCACGACGTCGTTGGCGCCGATGACGAGCGCCACGTCGCATTGGGGCATGTCGGGGTTGATCTCGTCCATCTCGACGAGGTCGGTGTACGGGATCTCGGCCTCGGCGAGCAGCACGTTCATGTGGCCGGGCATGCGGCCGGCGACCGGATGGATCGCGAACTTGACGGTGATGCCCTTCTGCCGGAGCGCGTCGTACACCTCGCGCACTTTGTGCTGCGCCTGCGCGACGGCCATGCCGTAGCCGGGGACGATGACGACGAGGTTCGCCTGCTCGAGGATCTGCGCGGCGCCCTCGACGGTCTCGGCCTTGTACTCCTTCTGCTCGCCCTGCGCCGCCTGCGCCTGCACCTGCCCGAACGCGCCGAAGAGCACGTTCGTGAAGGACCGATTCATGGCGCGGCACATGATGATCGAGAGAATGAGACCGCTCGACCCGTCGAGCGCGCCGGCCGTGATCAGCAGCTTGTTGTCGAGCACGAACCCCATCGCGACCGCCGAGAGGCCGGCGTACGAGTTGAGAATCGAGATGACGGTCGGCATGTCGGCGCCGCCGATCGGGATGATGAGCAACACGCCGAAGACCAGCGACAGCAGGCTCACGACCGGGAAGAGGAACGGCGCCCACGGGTGGGTCGGGTACGCGACCAGGAACGCGCCGATGCCGAGCGCGACCGCGAGGAGGCCGAGGTTCACGAAGTTCTGCCCCGGGTAGGTGACCGGACGCTGCGGAATCCACTTCAGCTCCTGGAGCTTCCCGGCGGCGAGGAGGCTGCCGGTGAACGTCAGGTAGCCGAGCACGATCTCGAGGACGATCGCGATCATGCGGAAGGTCGTGAGGTTCTCGGGACCCTCGGCGAGCCAGAGGTAATACTTCGCGGTGCCGACGAGCCCCGCGGCGGCGCCGCCGAACGCGTGCGACAGCGCGGTCCGTTGCGGGACCGCCGTCAGCGACACCTGCGACAGCGGCACCCCGACCACGAAGCCGAGCACGATCGCGGCGATGATCCAGGCATGGTTGACGATGAAGGGTTGGGCCCAGGTGGCGAGGACGGCGATCACCATGCCGGCGACGCCGGCCTGCACGCCGCGGCGCGCCGTCTTCGGGTCGCTCATCCAGTGGAGCGAGAAGATGAAGAGCGCGGTCGCGACGAGATAGCAGAGCTGAACCAGCGTGTGGCTCACGAGTGCCCCGCCTTGCCACCGCCGCCACCGTCGCGGGTCTTGAACATCTTGAGCATGCGGTTGGTGATGAGGAAGCCGCTCACGATGTTCGTCATCGACGCGAAGAGCGCGACGGCCCCCATGAAGCGGATGTGCTCGGGGTACTCCGGCCCGGTCACGAGGATCGCGCCCACGACCGCGATCGCCGAGATCGCGTTGGTGAGCGACATGAGCGGCGTGTGCAGCAGGCGCGACACGCGGCGGATCACGCCGACGCCGATGAACGTCGACAGCATGAACACGAAGAGCATCGACGGCAGGTCGAGCGCGGGCGTTTCGTGGCCGTGACCGGCCTCGGCGGCGAGCGCGGGCACGGCCGTCACGACGGCCGCGAGCGCGAACGCGACGCCAGCCGGCAGAGTCGGGGTCTTCACGAGGGCCTTCCTTTGCTCTGGATCGCGTCGCGCGTCCGGACGTGGACGACGGCGCCGTCGTGCGTGATGAGCGCGCCTTGCTGGATGTCGTCCTTGGTGTCGAGCACGAACGCCTTGTCCTTGGTGAACGTCGTCAGGAACGCGGTGAGGTTGCGCGAGAAGAGGAGGCTCGCGTGCGTCGGCATCGTCGCCGGGAGGTTCAACGGCGCGAGGATCGTGACGCCGTTGTCGACGACGGTCTCGCCGGGCTTCGAGAGCTCGCAATTGCCGCCGCCCTCGGCGGCGAGATCGACGATCACCGATCCCGGCTGCATGCGCCGCACCATCTCGGCGGTGACGAGCTTCGGCGCGAAGACGCCGCCGATGAGCGCGGTCGTGATGACGACGTCGACGATCGCGCACTGCTCGACGAGGAGCTCGCGCTGGCGGAGCTTGTCCTCTTCGCTGAGCTCCTTCGCGTAGCCGCCGCCGGCGGCCGCGTCCTGCGCGAGCTCGATGCCGACGTACTTGGCCCCGACGCTCTCGATCTGCTCCTTCACCTCCGGACGGACGTCGGTCGCGAAGACGTTCGACCCGAGACGCCGGGCGGTCGCGATGGCCTGGAGCCCGGCGACGGCGGCGCCGATCACGAACACCTTCGCCGGGAAGACCATGCCGGCGGCCGTGGTGAGCATCGGGAAGTATTTGTTGAGGGCGTCGGCCGCGAGCAGCACGCCCTTGTAACCGGAGATGCTCGCCATCGAGGACAGGGTGTCCATCGCCTGGGCACGCGTCGTCCGCGGGATCGCGTCGGTCGAGAACGCGGTGATCTTGCGCTCCGCCAGGGCCTCCACGACGTCGAGGTTGCGGAGCGGCATGAGCGCGCCGAGCAGGAGCGTGCCGGGCTTCATCCACCCGATCTCGTTCCGGGCGCCGTCCATCGCCGGGGCGTTGACCTTGCAGACGAAGTCGGCCGAGCCCAGCAGCGCGGCCGGATCGGATTCGATCGTGGCCCCCGCCTGCACGTACGCGTCGTCGGCGTAGTACGCCGACGAGCCCGCGCCGGCTTCGATCGCGACCGCATACCCCGCCTGCACGAGCTTCTTGCAGGACTCGGGGACCAGGGCGACGCGGCGCTCTCCGGGCCGGGTCTCCTTGGGAACCGCGATCTTCATTCCGCCCTCCGTGAACCGCCGGCTCGTGTCATGGTGTGAGAAGAATCGCCCGACACCGCCTCCGCCGGCGAGGCGGACGCGAAACAGAGGGCGCGGGAAGCAAAGCCGCGCGAAAATATGCGACCCGCGCGAGCTCAGTCAAACCCGCTACGGACCCCGCGCGCGGAGCCCGGCGCGCGGTCAGCAGGGCGGTGGGAGCGTGCCCGTGGCGAAGATCGTGCTGCGCCAGCAGTTGTTCGTGCCGTTGTCGAGCACGTCAGGAGCGTTGCCGACCAGGCGGTTGCCGATCAGCACGTTGTCGTTCGAGTTCACGGTGATCTCGACCCCAGCACCCGTGCCGCTGATCACGCGGTTGCTCAGGATCTCGACCCCGCTCGACCCGAACACGTAGATGCCGACGCCGGCGTTCAGGATGTCGTTCTTGCGGACCCGAACGCTGATCGGCCGGCCGGGAACATCGACCGAGTCCTCGACGATGATGCCGCGGGCGTTGGGCCCGTGCAGGACGTTGCGCTCGACCCGCAGATCGGCATCGGCCGGCGTGCCGCCGATGTAGATCGCAGCGTCCCCGAACCCGCTCACGTTCTGGATCGTATTGTTCCTGATCCGCATGTTCGTGCCCTGGAACACGTTGATGCCGTACTCGACGCCGGCGCACGACGGCACGACCTTCAAGCGATCGAGTACCGTCCGATCGCGCACGGCCGCGTCGATGCCGTAGAAGTTGCCGCCCCGCACTTCGATCCCGCGGAGCGCGACCGCGTCGGCGGCGATGAGCACCGCGGTCGAGACGTCGCACCCGGCGTCGATCACCGCGCTCCGCCCGTACACCTTGAGCGGTTTGTCGACGACGATCGACTCGAAATAGGTGCCGGCGGCGACCCGCACGGTGTCACCCGGGAGCGCCGCGTCGATCCCGTCCTGGAGCGGTGTCCCCGGGCCCGGCACCACGACGATGCGGCGAGCCGACGCCGGCACGACCGACAGCAGGACCATGGCGGCGGCGATGATGGCGGTGCGCTTCGCGGTACGCTTCGCGGTGCGTTTCATTGAAGGACTCCTCGCGGGACGGTGGGACGGCACGACCGGAACGACACGGCAACTTCCGTGTAGACGACGAGGCGAGCATACGCGCCTCGTCGCGCGTCTCGCAATCGATGTTTCACGCGTTCCACCCATCTGCTACGCCAGCCGCCATGCGGAACAACATCGGCCTCCTCCTGACCAAGCGCGCCATGCTGAGCCCCACGATGGACGGTCTCGTCGAGGTGGAGCGCGGGCGCCGCTTCACGTTTCCCGGCGTCAACGCTCGCTCCAACCGCACCGCCAACGCGCTTCGGGCGCTCGGCGTCGGCCCGGGCGATCGCGTCGCGCTCCTCCTCATGAACGGCGTCGAGTTCACCGAGTCGTTCTTCGCGATCGCCAAGATCGGGGCGGTCGTGGTGCCACTGAACTGGCGGCTCGTACCGGACGAGCTCGCGTTCATCCTCGGCGACAGCGGCGCCGTCGCGTTGATCTTCGACGGGGAGTTTCGCGCCACCGTCGCGAACCTCCAGGCGCGCGGCGCCGAGACGACGGCGGTTCGTCACTGGATCGAGGTCGGCACGAGCGCCGAGCGCGGCGCGTTCGCGCGCGCGTACGACGAGATCCAGGCCGACGCGAGCGACGCCGAGCCGCCGATCGGCGCGAGCGACGACGACGACGCGTACATCATGTACACGTCAGGCACGACGGGACTTCCGAAGGGCGTCGTCCACACCCACGATTCGGTGTTGTGGGCCTGCTTCACCATCGCGCTCACCGCCGACACGCGCTACCGCGACCGCTACGCGATCGTGCTGCCGCTCTTCCACGTGGGCGCGCTGACGCCGCTTCTCGGCAACGTGCAGCGCGGGATGACCTCGATCCTCATGCGCGCGTTCGATCCCGTCCGCCTCTACGAGACGGTCGCCGCCGAGCGGGTTACCGTGCTGCTCGCCGTCCCGGCGATGCTGAGCTTCATGCTCCAGGTGCCGGATCACGGACAATACGACGTATCGAGTCTCCGCTGGGTGATGAGCGGCGCGGCCCCGGTGCCGGTGACCCTGATCGAGACTTACGCGAAACGCGGCATCGAGATCGTGCAAGTGTACGGGCTCACCGAGAGCTGCGGACCCGCGTGCCTCATCAATCCCGAGGATGCGATCACGCACGCCGGCTCGACCGGGAAGCCCTTCTTCCACACCGACGTCCGCGTCGTCGACGACGCCGGGAACGACGTCACACCCGGCACGCCCGGCGAGGTGCTCGTGCGCGGCAAGCACGTGATGAAGGGTTACTGGAACCGGCCCGATGCGACCGCCGAGACCATCCGCGACGGCTGGTTGCACACGGGTGACATCGCCAGCGTCGACGCGGAGGGCTTCGTCTACATCAACGACCGCAAGAAGGACATGATCATCTCGGGCGGCGAGAACATCTACCCGGCCGAGATCGAGAACGTGATCCTCTCGCACCCGAAGGTGCGCGAGGTCGCCGTGATCGGGCAGGCGAGCGCGAAGTGGGGCGAGTCGCCGCTCGCCGTCGTCGTGAAAAGCGACGACTCGCTCACCGAAGCCGACGTCGTCGAGTGGAGCCGCGGCAAGCTCGCCGGCTACAAGCGGCCGCGCGCGGTGCGCTTCGTCGACGAGATCCCCCGGAATCCCGCCGGGAAGATCCTGAAGCGCGTGCTCCGCGACCGCTTCCCGGATCCCGCGGCGGAGTGAGCCACGGCACCGCGCCCGGGCACGAATTGCGGGCGTTTTGAAGAATCGCGCACGTGGGCGCCGCGAGAAGTGTCGGCACTCCGAGCGGGCGCGCGCGGCATGGCCTTTGCGATACCGCGCTCTCCATGAAGACCATCGAACGAAACGGCCATCATCCCGCCGCGACGCTGCTGCTCGGCGCGGCGGCCCTCGTCGTCCTGGCGTCCGCGTGCGGACCGAAGCGTGAGACCGTCGTCCGTCACGAATCGGTCGCGATCCACCAGCCCGCGGCACCGCAACCGCCGCGCGCGATCGACATCTCGATCGTCGACCTCCACGACGAGCCCGCACCCGATCCTTCGCAGGAGAAGGTCGTCGGCACGATCGTGAACGACGGCGACAAGGCGGTCTCGGGCCTCTCGATCAAGGTGAATGCGCTCGACAGCTCGGGACAGATCGTACGCAGCATCACGACGCCGCCGCTGCGCGAGACGATCGCCGCGGGCGGCGGGCGGACGCGCTTCGAGGCGTTCATGCCGGCCGACCCGGCGGTCGCCGGATATCACGCGGTCGCGATCGCGCGCTGACTCAGGGGGCGCCTGGAGGTTTGACCGCGCGCACGGGGTCGTGCAGACCTCGCGCGTGCGGATCACCGAAACGCTCGACGTCGCGGCACCGGCCGCGACCGTGTGGCGGGTCGTCACCGACCTCGACCGCTATCCCGAGTGGAATCCCTTCGTGGTCGCGTGCCGCTCGACCCTCGAGCCCGGGGCGCCGATCGACATGCGCGTCCGCGTGCTGCCGTTCGTCGCGCAGCCGCAACGCGAGACGATCTTCGAGCACGAGCCCGGGCGCCTTCTCAGCTACGGCCTGGCACCGATGCCGCTCGGCGCGCTCGCGAGCCGGCGTTCGCACATGGTGGAATCCGTCGCGCCCGAACGCGCGCGCTACGTCTCCGACTTCCGGCTCGACGGCTGGATCGCGCCGATCGTCAAGGGATTGTTCGGGCGGCGGCTCGCCGCCGGATTCGCGGCGATGAGCGCCGCGATCAAGACGCGCGCCGAGGCGCTCCACGCCGGCCGCTGACCGCCGTCAGCGCGTCAGAGCCACCAGCGCCCCATCGCGAGCGCAACGGCGTCGAACGGCACCGCATGGACGGCACCGTCGCCTTCGTAGGTCGCGATCAGCACCCACTCGCCGTTCGCCAGACGATACGTCTCGAGTAGGCGCGCAATCGGGTCGAGGAACCAGAGGTATGAAACGCCCTCCCGGGCATACACCTTCATCTTCTTCGCGCGGTCGAGACGAGCGGTGCTGGGAGACAGCACCTCGCACACCCAATCCGGCGGGTCGATGATGCCAACGACGTTCGGAATCGACTTCCAGCGCTCGCGGCGCCACGCGGCAATGTCAGGCACGAGAACGTCCGCACCGAGGTGAAGTTCTGGCTCGACGAGGAACCACCACCCACCGGGGGCGTCGGCGTCTCCGGGCGGACCGTCGAAGTCACCCACGAGACGCGCGCTCGCGACCGTCGCGGCGCGGGCATGCGGGACGGCGGGTCGCGGCGACGTGTAGAGCTCACCGTCGACGATCTCCGCGACCATGTGCTCCGGGGCATTGATGATGTCGTCGTACGTGGCAGGCTTACGCGCGGCTTTCATGTCTCCTCTCTTACACCCGGGGACGAACAGGTGAGAAGCGCTACTCGTCGCTAGCGCGGCCGCCGCGCGACGGTCAGCACCGGCGGCAGCAGGAAGCCGGGAATGCGGAAGATGCGGCGCTGGTGCTCGACGCGAAACCCCGCACCGGTGACCTGCGCCGCGAGTCGGCTCGGCGTCGTCCACCAGAGCGGCTGTCCCACCATCCGCATGCCGACCTCGAACGCGTCGGCGATGAATTCGAACGGCGGGCTCACGAGCGCGAGCAGCAACCGGCCGCCGGGCCTGAGCACTCGATGGATCTCGGTGAGCGCCGCGTCCTGGTCGGGGAACCAGTGGAAGGCCTCGGTCGACACGGCGGCATCGAACGCGGCGTCGGCGAGGGGCAGTCGCGTCGCGTCGGCACGGACGAGGGTCGCGGTCCCCGCCGACTCGAGACGCGCCCGTGCCTGCTCCAGCATGCCGGCGGAAAAGTCGAGCCCGACGACCGCGCGCACCGACGGCACTTCGCGGAGTCGCGCCGCGAGCCGGCCCGTTCCGCAGCCGACGTCGAGGACGCGTGCGGAGGGCTCGGCTGCGAGCGCGCGCAGCACGGCGTCGTGTACCGGCCGGTACGTCGCGCGCTGCACGAGGGGGAAGTCGTAGACGCGCGACCAGGCGTCGAAGAACCCGCGGGTCGGACCGTCCGGCGGCATGCTTCGACATAAGAGGACCAGGCGTCAGGGGCAACGCACGCGGGCTGCGCGCGATCGCGGCTCGTGACATAGCGAGGCGATGCCCGAATGGAACGACCCCACGGCCGCATCCCTCGCCGTCGGTGACGCCGACGTGGCGATCGTCGGCGCCGGCGCCGCCGGGCTCGCCGCGGCGATCTTCGCGGCCGAAACGGCGCCGGGCGCGCGCGTCGTCCTGCTCGAGGGCGCGCGCTCGATCGGCGCCAAGATCCTCGTCTCGGGCGGCGGCCGCTGCAACGTCACGCACCACGCCGTCGGCCCGGACGATTTCAACGGCGTCCGCCCCGTCGTCCGGAACGTGCTCGCGGCGTTCGGGGTGCCGGCGACGGTCGCGTGGTTCGCGTCGCTCGGCGTCGAGCTGAAGCGCGAGGACACCGGGAAGCTCTTCCCCGTCGGCAACAAGGCCGCGGCGGTCGTGAGCGCGCTCGTCGGCCGCTGCCGCGCGCTCGGCATCGCGCTCGCGACGGAGCATCGCGTGCATGCGATCGGGCGGGGCGACGACGGCCGCCTGCGCGTCGAGCACGCGCACGGCACGCTCGCCGCCCGCCGGGTCGTGATGGCGACGGGCGGCCGCTCGCTTCCGAAAAGCGGGAGCGACGGCGCCGGATGGGAGATGGTGCGCGCCCTCGGCCATACGGTGACCGCGACGCACCAGGCGCTCGTGCCGCTGGTGTTCACGCCCGACTCGCCGTTCGCGGAGCTCTCGGGCGTCTCGCACCCCGCCGAGCTCACGATCACGGCCGGCGGCAAACGCCTCGACCGGCGGAGCGGCAGCCTGCTCTGGACGCACGTCGGCGCGAGCGGTCCGGTCGTCATGGACGCGAGCCGGCACTGGGTGATCGCCGCGGCGGAGGGCACGCGGCCCGAGCTCGCGCTCAGCCTCTTCCCGGGCGCGGACTTCGAGGCGGTCGATCGGCGCTTCACCGCGATCGCGCGCGAGCGGCCGAAGGTGTCACTCGCGCGTCTCGTGTCGGAGCTCGTCCCCGAGCGCGCCGCCGCCGCGTTCGTCCGCCTCGCCGGCATCGAGCCCGCGACGCCGAACGCCCGGCTCAGTCGCGACGAGCGCCGCCGCCTCGTGCGCACGCTCACCGCGACCGTGCTGCCGGTCGCGCGCGCGCGCGGCTGGAACCACGCCGAGGTCACCGCCGGCGGCGTGCCGCTCGCCGAGATCGACTATCGCACGATGGCGTCCCGGGTCGTGCCGGGGTTGCATCTGATCGGCGAGATGCTCGACTGTGACGGCCGCATCGGCGGCTTCAATTTCCAGTGGGCGTGGGCGACCGGACACCTCGCCGGCCGCGCCGCCGCCCGCGCCCTGCCATCGAACGAAGGAGCACGATCATGAAGACGACCGATCCCACCGAGCTCGGCTTCGATCCAAAGCGTCTGGCCCGGCTGACGGCCGCGGTCGACGTGGACGTGGAAGCAGAACGTTACGACGGCGCCGTCGTGCTGGCCGCGCGCGGCGGCCAGGTCGCGCTGCACGAGGCGGTCGGCTGGGCCGACCGCGCGAATCGCCGGCGCGCGCACGTCGACGACGTCTTCTCGATCTTCTCCGTCACGAAGACGCTCACGACCGCCGCGGTGCTGACGCGCGTCGACCGCGGCGAGCTCTCGCTCACGACCCCGGTCGCCGACGTGCTGCCCGAGTTCGGGAACCGCGGCAAGCACCGGATCACCGTGGCGCAGCTGCTGACGCACACCGCCGGGCTCGCCGTCGGCATCCCGCCGCTCCCCCCGGAGCTGCTCGGGAATCTGGAGGCGTTCGTCGCCGCCGCGTGCCGGCAGGCGCTCGAAGCGACGCCCGGCGCGACCGTCCACTACAGCGCGATCACCGCGCACGCGCTGCTCGCCGAAATGGTGCGGCGACTCGACGGCGGCAGGCGCCGGTTCCGCGACATCCTCGAGGCCGACGTCCTGAATCCGCTCGGGATGCACGATACCGCGCTGGGCCTCCGCGCCGATCTCGCGCCGCGCAAGGTGCCCGTCGTCGTCCGGGACCGCAGCGACGGCATCTTCGATCCCGACCTGCTCGAAGCGTTCAACGTCCTCGTCACGGCGGAGAGTGAGATTCCGGCGGCGAGCGCCGTCTCCACCGTCGCCGACCTGTTCAAGTGGGCGGAGTGCCTGCGGCGCGAGGGCGAGCTCGACGGCGCTCGTCTGTTCTCCCCGGCGCTCGTCCGGCTCGCGACCCAGAATCACACCGGGGATCGCCCGAACGGCTTCTTCGCGTTCGCGTGCGAGCAGCGCGGCTGGGATCTCTTTCCCGCCTACATCGGGCTCAGCTTCTGGCTCCGCGGCTCCGGCGTCTTCCCGACGTACTTCGGCCTCACGTCGTCACCCCGCACGTTCGGCGGGCTCGGCGCCGGGTCGTCGATGTTCTGGGTCGACCCCGAGCGCGACCTCACGTTCGTGTTGCTGACCGCCGGCCTTCTCGAGGAGACGCGCAACCTCGAGCGTTGTCAGCGGCTCTCCGATCTGGTGCAAGCAGCCGTCGTCGACTGACGCGGACGGCTCAGGCGGGCGACGACGCTTCGGGCCGTAATCGTCGCGCGAAGAACGCGAGGATCTCGTCGCGGGCGGCGCGCGTCGGCTCGCCCGCGGCGTCGATCAGGTTCACCGTGACGACGCTGTGCGGGCACGGGACGTACGTCGCGAAGAACGGCGGCGTGTCGAGGTTCGCGGCGGCGTCGGGCAGCACCCGCGCGACGAAGCGATCGCCGAGGGCGGCCGCGTAGGCGGCGAAGCGTTCCGCGCGGCAGAACTGATCGCCCTCGAACCGGTAGGCGAGCACCGTCAGATCCTCGCGGTCCAGCCGTGCCCTGACGGCGGCGAGCTCGCCGGGTGAGATCTCGACGCCGGCCGGATCGTCGAGCGGCAGCGACGGCTGCGACAGCACCGGGGCCAGCATCGCGGGCTCGAGCATCATCCCGAGCGCGAAGTTGCCCGTGAAGCACATGCCGATCGCGCCGACCCCCGGACCGCCGCATTCCGCGTGCGCGTGGCGCGCGAGCGCGCGCAGCCACGCCGTCACCGGGCTCGACGATCCACCCCCGAACGCGCGGAACTCGGCGCTCATGCAGGCGCGGCGGAACACGGCCCCGCCCTCCTCCGCGCTCGGCAGCGCACCGTCGCGGCCGAAGAGCGACGGCATGTACACCGTGAAGCCGGCGTCGCGCACCCAGCGCCCGAAGCGCGCGACGTGCGGGCTGATGCCGGGCATCTCGGCCATCACGATCACGGCCGGCCCGGAGCCGGCGACGTGCACCGTCTTCGGGACGTCGTCGAGCGTGATCGTGCGGGTGGTGAAGTCGTCGAGCGGATCGTCTCGGTCGAGGGGGCGAAGCGTCATGGGCGCAGCTCCTTTCGCCCGCCCACGTAGCCCGCGGCGTCGCTCGAGGGCAGGTGGCAATATTGACGTTATTCAGGCCAGAATGGCCACATGACCCAGCGCGTGGACGTCGTCGTGCTCGACGGGGTGATGGCGTCGAGCCTGAGCGTCACGCTCGACGTCCTCGCCACGGCGAACCGGCTCGCGAAGCGCGCCGGTGTCGCGAGCCCGCCGTTCGCATGCCGCGTGCTCACGACGAAACGCGGCTTCGTCGTGACGGGCTCCGGTCATCGCTTCGGCGTCGACGGCAGCCTCGCCGGGCGGCCGAGCTCGCTCGTGGTCGTCCCGGGACTGGGCCTCGCCGAGCCCGACGACATCCGCGCGTCGCTCCGCCGTCCCGCGACGCGGCGGGTGATCGACTACCTCCGGACGGCGCACCGCCGCGGCGGCATCGTCGCCGCGGCGTGCAGCTCGACGTTCCTCCTCGCGGAGGCCGGGCTCCTCGACGGCGGCCCCGCGACGACGACGTGGTGGCTGACGTCCTTCTTCCGCGAGCGCTATCCGTCGGTCGAGCTCGTCACCGATCGCATGGTGACGAGCGCCGGCCGCGTCGTCTGCGCCGGCGCCGCCCTCGCCCAGCTCGACCTGATGCTGCACCTCGTGGCGCGTCAGGCGGGGACCGAGCTCGCGCGCCTCTGCGCCCGCTACCTCGTGCTCGAGGACGAGCGCCCGTCGCAGGCCCCGTACATGGTGCTCGAGCACCTCGCCCGCACCGACGACCTCGTGACGCGCGCCGACGCCTGGATCCGCTCTCACCTCGGCGAGCCCTTCCGGCTGACCGAGCTCGCGCAGGCGGTCGCGACGAGCCCGCGCACGCTGAACCGCCACTTCCACGCCGCCGTAGGAACGAGCCCACTCCGCTTCGCACGCCGCATCCGGGGAGACGTCGCGCGGAACCTGCTCGAAACGACGAACCTCGCGGTGGACGACGTCGCGGGCCGGGTCGGCTACACGGACGTCCCCGCCTTCCGCCGCCTCTTCCGCCGCCACGCGGGCGTCACCCCCGGCGCCGCCCGCCGCGCGCGCCGGCCCCGGTCGCGCTGAATGCGACACGAGACGCCGATGAAAGAATGACCACACGTGGATCTGCTGTTCCTCGGCGTGGTCGTAGTGGCACAGGATCTCCACCATCTTTCTCCGCCGCGCTCGAGCTTCGGCGTCGCGTTCGCGACCGCCGACGGCGGCGCGACCTGGACGGAGACCGTGTTCCCCGAGCCGATCAACGCGCTCTGGGACGTCGTCCTGCTCCCCTGACCGACGCGCGAACGCGCTCGTGCTTGCGCTCGCGCTCCCGTCCGATACCCTAGGTCGTCTCGTGGAAGCGCTTCCGGAAACGTCGTACTGGCCTCCGGCATTGCCGAACGTCGCGAGCATCGGGAAACAGCTCGATCGGCTCGCGTATCACGCCCAGCAGTGGTCGCTCCGGGTGCCGCTCGCGACCCTCCGCGCCGCGACCCTCGCCTTCTCGCCGCACGCGCGCGAGTCCGGACCCGACGCCGACGCGCGCGCCGCCTTCGAGCGGCGCTACGAAGAGCTCCTCGCGCGCGACCTCGCGAACGTCGAGGCCGGGCTCTATCCGCGCGCGCTGCTGTTCCAGATGCCGCTCGCGACCTACGCGCTGCGGCTCCCGCGGCTCCTCGCCGACATCCCGTCGGTCCTCCAGCGCGTGTGGAAGCGCGACTATCGCGCGCTGCCGGCCGAGGTCGACGTCGCGCGCTACCCGGCGTACTTCCGGCGCACGTTCCACTGGCAGACCGCCGGCTACTTCAGCCGACGCTCGGCCGAGCTCGACGACGTCGGCGTCACGCTGCTCGTCGCTGGC